>JANOPV010000319.1:0-7929 GCA_031422035.1 Sphingomonas sp.
GACCCGCGAAACCAAAACCCGCTACCTGATCGTCACCCACAATGCCGTGACCATGGCGCGCATGCACCGGTTGTTCGGGGTGACGATGGTCGAACGCGGGATCAGCCGGCTGGTGTCGGTGGATTTGGGTGGGGCGGGGGAGCTGCTGGCGGCGGAGTAGCTTTAATCCGCGAGCTTCGCGTCCAGGGTGATCGGGACGGACAGCGCCTTTGAGACCGGGCAATTCGCCTTCGCGGTCGCAGCAATGTCGGCGAAGGCATCGGCGTCGATGCCGGGGACGGCTGCGGTCAGATCGAGGTGCATGCCGGTGATGGTGAAGCCGCCGTCCTGTTGTTCCATCGTCAGCGTGGCCACGGTGGTCAGCGCGGTGGGCGGAAAGCCGGCACCAGACAGCGCGAACGACAGCGCCATGTTGAAACAGCCCGCATGCGCGGCGGCGATCAGTTCTTCGGGATTGGTCCCTTGGCCATCACCAAAGCGGGTGTTGAACGAATAGGGCGTCTGGCCGAGCGTCGCGCTCTGGGTGGTCAGATGGCCGGTGCCGTCCTTGCCGCTGCCATTCCACACCGATGTTGCAAATCGTTTCATGCTGTTCTCCTCAGGGCAGGCTGGCCCGATAGCCGGCGGAATTTACGGGCGGGTTTCGAGCGCGGCGATGACCAGAGCGGCGGTGGCGCTGCCGGAGTTTTGCTGCTGGCCGGTGATCAGATTGCCATCCTGCGTCGCAAATGGCGCAAAGGCCGGACCAGAAACAAAGTTTGCGCCCCGGGTGCGTGCTTCATCCTCGATCCGGAATGGCATGACCTTTTGCCCGACCATCTGGTCTGCCATATCTTCTTCGCTGTCGGCAAAGCCGGTCATGGTTTTGCCAGAGACAAATCGGCCATCGTCCACAAACAGCAAGGCAGCGGTGCCATGGCACAGTGCCGCCGTCGGTTTACCAGCGCGGTGGAAGTCACCGATCAAGCTGTGGAGCCCGGTAGCGGTCGGGAACTGAAACATCGGTGCCTGGCCGCCGCATATCAAGATGGCATCAAACGCATCGAGGGAGAGTCCGCTGATTGCTGACGTTGCCTGTAATCGCGCCATGATGTCAGGCCGGTTTTCGATAAAATCGAGACTAATCGTGTCGGCGGCCGAATATTGGCTGGGATCGCGCGGATCGGACATCGCATCAAAGGCGATGGCCCCGCCGTCAGGGCTGGCGATGGTGATGGTGTAGCCGGCATCTTCGAAAGCGCGGAGCGGGTGAAACAGCTCGCTCGCCCAGACGCCAACGGGTCCGCCGACGGTGGTGCTGACCTGAGGATTGGCAACGACCATCAATATCTGTTTTGGCATGAAATTGTCTCTCCTGTCGGCATAGAATATGGGCCCGTCGGCATAGAATATGGGAGAGAGGCTCGCAGATAAACATGGCAGTTGCGTGACTGCCGCGACCACCCGCGCCTGCTCTGCGTTCAACCGCGCCGAACCGCCCGGATTTCGCCCTCCGCATCGCTGCTGACCACGCAATCACGCCCCGCATGTTTGGCAGCATAGAGGCGTTGATCGGCGGCGTGGAGGGTGTCGCGCAGGACGGCGCGGCTGTCGTGCAGGGCGACGCCGATGCTGACCGTCATCGGCACGCTGTGGCCGCCCAGCAGGGGGGTCAGCGTGCGGACGGCGTCGCAGATATGTTCGGCGCGGGCGGACGCTTGCGCAAGCGTGGCGCCGGGGAGGTAGACGGCGAATTCTTCTCCGCCAAGGCGACCAACCATCGCGGCGGGCCCGGCGACTTGGGCGAGCGTGCGGGCGAGCAGCATCAGCGCTTCGTCGCCGACCGCATGGCCGTGAGTGTCGTTGACCCGCTTGAAATGATCGGCATCGACCATCAGCAACGCGCCGCCGCCCATCCGCCCGCGAATCTGATCAAGCATATGGTTGCGGTTGAGCACCCCGGTCATCGGATCAAAGCGGACATTAGCGTCCACCTTGTCCACCGTCAGCGTCAGGATACGCAGCATGGAGAGGCCAATATATGCCAGCGGCGGGGCGATGAGCAGCGGGATCACCCCCGCCAGCGTCAGCGCAAACGCCCAAATCTCAAGCGGCAGCCCCTGGACCATCGACAGCGTGACGCCAACCACCAGCAGCGGCGCGCCGACCGCGAGCGCGGTGACGAGACCGGTGAAGGTGACGACCTGATGCTGAGATTCAATACGTAACATGGTACCTGGGGTGTAGCGCACCTGCCTATACCGCGCGCTTAAGGCACAGGGTTAGCGAGATTTACCATGATCGGCGCTTGTCAGTCCGGCGAGTTGCGGGCACGATCCGGATGTTCAACGGAGTGAACCGTGTCATGACCCTGCGCCGCTAAACCTTCACATGGCTGCTTTGATAAGCGGGCCAGAATGTCCGCACCAGGCGCATCAGCGTGCCTGAGGTTCATGGAAAGAAACAACATGTCTAGATTGTTGGGCAAGACTGCCCTGGTAACCGGTGGCGCCCGCGGCATTGGCGCGGCCATCGTGCGCGCGTTCATAGGCGAGGGCGCGCTGGTGGTAATCGCCGATTGTGATCAAGCGGGCGGCGCGGCGCTGGCCGCGGCCACTGGGGCGGATTTCGTCCATATCGACGTGGCGGTAGAGGCCGACTGGCTGAAGCTGGCGCAGAGCCATCCGGTGATGAACGTGGTGGTCAACAATGCCGGGATTACCGGGTTTGAACATGACGGGCCGAGCAGGGGCACCGCGGCGCACGATCCTGAACATGCGACGCTGGCCGAGTGGCACCGGGTGCATGCGGTCAACCTAGATGGGACGTTCCTGGGGTGCCGCTATGCGATTGGTGCGATGCGAGCGGCTAATGCCGGGTCGATCATCAACATGTCGTCGCGCTCCGGCCTGGTCGGGATACCCGGCGCTGCGGCCTATGCCTCATCCAAGGCGGCGATCCGCAACCATAGCAAGAGTGTTGCGCTTTATTGTGCCGGGCAGGGGCTGAACATCCGCTGCAACTCGATCCATCCAGCGGCCATTTTAACGCCGATGTGGGAGGCGATGCTGGGCGACGGGGCTGACGGTGAGGTGGGCCGCGCGGCGCGGATGGCGGCGATGGTCGCCGACACGCCGATGAAGCGGTTCGGCACGGTGGAGGAGGTCGCGGCGGTCGCAGTGCTGCTCGCCTCCGACGAAGCGGCCTATATGACCGGCAGCGAAATCATGCTCGACGGCGGGCTGCTGGCCGGGAGCGCGGCGAGCCCGGGAAGCTAAGTGCCGCATAGAAAAGGGGCCCCGCAATTGCTCGCGAGGCCCCTTTTTGTTTCAGTATGCGCGACCAAGCTTAGTCGTCATTCTTCAAAAACGCCGGAACGTGACCGGTGTCGACGTCGCCGCCGTCTGAGCGTTCGCGGCGCGGACCGCGATCACCTTCGGGACGCGGGCCACGATCGTCCGAGCGGGGACCGCGATCACCATCCGGGCGCGGGCCACGACGACGACCGGCGTCGCCATCACGACCGCCGCCACCATCACGGCGTGGACCGCGATCACCGTCGCCGCGGGGGCCACGGTCGCCGCGATCAGGGCGTGGGCCCCGGTCACGATCACCGCCTTCGCGTGGCGGGCGAGTGTCTTCGAGCGCTTCACCAGTTTCCTGATCGACGACACGCATCGACAGGCGAACCTTGCCGCGCGGATCAATTTCGAGGACCTTGACCTTCACTTCCTGACCTTCGGCCAGAACGTCAGCAACGCGCTCAACCCGCTCATTCTTGATTTCAGACACGTGGACGAGACCGTCCTTGCCGCCCATGAAATTCACGAATGCGCCGAAATCGACGAGGTTGACGACCTTGCCATCGTAGATTTTGCCGACTTCGGCCTCTTCCACGATGCCGCTGATCCACTTACGGGCCGCTTCGATCTGGCTCGGGTCGGACGAGGAAATCTTGATGATCCCTTCGTCATCAATGTCGACCTTGGCGCCCGTCGTTGCGACGATCTCACGGATCACCTTGCCGCCGGTGCCGATGATGTCGCGAATCTTGGCCTTGTCGATCTGCATCGTTTCAATGCGCGGTGCGTGCGCGGAGAGCTCCCCGCGCGTTTCGCCCAATGCCTTGGCCATTTCGCCAAGGATATGCGCGCGGCCTTCCTTGGCTTGGGTCAAGGCAGCCCGCATGATCTCTTCGGTGATGCCGGCGATCTTGATGTCCATCTGCATCGTGGTGATGCCTTCGGACGTGCCTGCAACCTTGAAATCCATGTCGCCGAGATGATCTTCGTCGCCCAATATGTCGCTGATGACCGCGTAATCCTTGCCTTCGAGGATCAGGCCCATGGCGATGCCCGACACCGGGCGCTTCAGCGGCACACCGGCATCCATCATCGACAGCGAACCGCCGCAGACCGTGGCCATCGACGATGAGCCGTTGGATTCGGTGATGTCAGAGAGCACGCGCACGGTGTACGGAAACTCTTCATGGCTTGGCAGCACTGGGTGCAGCGCGCGCCAAGCGAGCTTGCCATGGCCGACTTCGCGGCGACCAGGCGCACCGAACCGACCGACTTCACCGACCGAGTATGGCGGGAAGTTATAGTGCAGCATGAAGCGGGTGTAGGACAGGCCGTCGAGCCCGTCGATCATCTGCTCCGATTCTTTAGTGCCCAGCGTGGTGGTGCAGATCGCCTGGGTTTCGCCGCGGGTGAACAGCGCCGAACCATGGGTGCGCGGCAAGAAGCCGACCATCGCCTCAATCGGGCGAATCTGGGTGGTGGTGCGTCCGTCGATCCGCTGGCCGTCCTTAAGGATGGCGGTGCGGACGATGTCGGCCTCAACCTTCTTCATCGTCTTCATCGCGACCATCTGTGCCTGCGGGGTTTCCCCGGCAAAGGCTTCCTTGGCCTTGGCCCGCGCCACGTTGAGCGCATCTGACCGCGCCGATTTGTCGGTCAGCTTATAGGCGGCGGCAACATCCTTGCCGACCAGGCCCTTGAGCGTCTTTTTGATGTCGGCAGTGTTATCGGTGAGATCAACGTCCCACATATCCTTTGCACCCTGTTCCGCGAGATCGATGATCGCGTCGATCACCTTGCGGATTTCAGCGTGCGCAAACACGACGCCGCCGAGCATGATTTCTTCCGAAAGCTCCTTAGCTTCGGATTCGACCATCATCACGGCACCTTGAGTAGCGGCGACGACGAGGTCGAGTTCGCCCTCTGCGACTTCGGCGAAGGAAGGGTTCAGGCTGTATTCGCCGTCCTTATAGCCGACGCGTGCGGCGCCGATGGGGCCCATGAACGGCACGCCCGAGATGGTGAGCGCAGCCGACGCGGCAACCATAGCGACCATGTCTGGCTCAGTTTCGCCATCATAGCTCAGCACCTGGCAGATGACGTTAATCTCGTTGTAGAACCCTTCTGGGAACAACGGGCGGATGGGGCGATCAATCAGGCGGCTGGTCAGCGTTTCCTTTTCGGTCGCACCGCGTTCGCGCTTGAAAAAGCCACCTGGGATACGCCCGGCAGCCGAGAATTTTTCCTGGTAGTGGACGGTGAGCGGGAAGAAATCCTGCCCTTCCTTGACCGACTTTGCAGCGGTCACGGCGCACAGCACCACGGTTTCGCCGTAGGTGGCGAGGACGGCGCCGTTGGCCTGACGGGCAACGCGGCCGGTTTCGAGGGTCAGCGTCTTGCCGCCCCATTCGATCGAGACGGTTTTAGTGTCGAACATGCTCATATCATTGTCACCCGGCTGCCATATTGCGATGCCGGGGCCTCTTTTTGGTAGCAGGCAAACCGGCCTGCGAGCGGTGCGGGGCTATCTTGGTGCCCCATGGCGACCTTCACCGAATGCGAAGGGAGCCCCTTTGGGTTTGGGCTGTGGTGTTTCCCGGCGAAGGCCGGGATCCAGGGCGGGCCAGCTCTGTGCTGCCCTGGGCCCCTGCAGTCGCAGGGGCACATATGGAAACGGCCCCGCTAAACGGGACCGCTCCGAATCTCTTATTTCCGCAGGCCGAGCTTGGCGATGAGCGCTATGTAGCGGTCCGCATCGCGCTTTTTCAGATAATCGAGCAACGAGCGCCGCTTGTTGACCATCATCAGCAGGCCGCGCCGCGAGTGATTATCCTTGTGGTGCGCCTTGAAGTGATCGGTCAGCTGGTTGATGCGGGTCGTCAAAATTGCGACCTGGACCTCTGGCGAACCGGTGTCGGTCGCGCCCCGAGCGTTGTCCTTGATAACTTCGGCTTTTTTCTCTGCAGTAATCGTCATGTGCTTGCTTCCACGGTATCGTGCTTAAAGATTAAACCCACGGATGACCGACAAATTGCCGGCCGAGACGGAAACCAGCGCGACCGGCACGGAGCCGTCCAGCGCGAGATAGGTTCCGTCGTCCACGGATTGCCCGGAAAGCGTGCCGCCATGGCGGATCATCTCAGCCTCGCCGGGCGCGAGAGGTAGAGCCGGGATACCGTCCAGCCCTGCCGCCAACGGCAAAAGATGCGCTTCTAGGTCGCGGGCCATAGCGGAAAATTGGAGATTGTCCAGCGAAATGGCCTGTTCCAGCCCGAACGGCCCGGCGCGGGTGCGGCGGAGCATGCTGACATGGCCGACGGTGCCGCACGCCAGCGCGATGTCGCGGGCGAGGCTGCGGATGTAGGTGCCCTTTGAGACGTGAGCGGTGAGGGTGATACTGTCGAGCGGCCCGTCGCCACCATTTCCTTCGTCACCCTGAACTAGTTTCAGGGTCCATGGCCTACTCTTGCCTGTGACACTGTGTGTAAGGAGAGGGCCGTCCATGGATGCTGAAACAAGTTCAGCATGACGAATGGAGAGATCGTGAATAACCACCCCGCGCCCCACCATCGCCACCACTTCGCCGCGCCGCGCCCGCTCATAAGCGCGTTCTCCATCGATTTTCAGTGCAGAGTAAGCCGGCGGGATTTGCTCGATCGGGCCGGTAAAGTGCGGCAACATCGCCGCAACATCGGCCAACGTTGGCCGGGCATCGCTCGTTGCCACCACGGCGCCCTCAGCATCCAACCCGTCGGTTTGCGAGCCGAAGGCGATGGTGAAGTCATAGACTTTGCTCGCATCCAGCATCCGCCCGGCGAGCTTGGTCGCCTCCCCCAGCGCCACCGGCAGCACGCCGGTCGCCAGCGGATCGAGCGTGCCGCCATGGCCGACCTTGACCTTGGCATAGCCGCCCTCACGCAACGCCCGCTTGACCGCGCTGACCACTTGCGTCGAGCCCAGCCCGAGCGGCTTGTCGATAATCAACCAGCCGTGGAGGGCGGGGCCGGTGCGATCACTCAAATGGCGGTCACTCAAATGTCTGGGCCACTTGCGCTTCGGCCCGTTGCTGGTTCCGCCGCCGCCGGATGCCCGGATAGGCCAGCGCCAGTGCGCCGATCAGGCCGCCGACCGCGACGCCCATGCTGAGCGTGCCGAAACCGATGAAATAGACCCCCCAGATCAGCGTGATGATCCAGCCCAGAATGATCGACACGACCAGGCCCTTGATCGCATCATCCATGACATGTTTTATCAGGGCATATTCGACGATGACCGAAAACCCGTAGGTGCTGACGACGCTGAGTAGCAAGCCAATCAAGATGGCGACGATCATGCTGTTCCTTTCCATTCATTGGCCAACAGGCTGAAGAGCGCGGTATCGCGCACATGGCCGGTCCGGGTCACGCGTTCGGCGCGCAATACGCCTTCCTTGACCGCGCCGAGTTTGCCCAGCGCCGCCTGACTGCGACCGTTACGAACATCTACGCGAAATTCGGCCCGGCGGATGCAGCAGGCGAAAGCCCGGGCGAGGAGGAGGGCCTTGAGGCGGGCATTAAACGGCCCGCCGCGCAAAGATGGCAGGATATAGGTGTTGCCGATTTCCACCGTTTCGCGGGCCAGCGCCAGATTGACGTACCCCGACATGCCG
>JANOPV010000320.1:0-1538 GCA_031422035.1 Sphingomonas sp.
CGCGTCTTTCTGCTCGGCGAGAGCATGGGTGGCGCGGTTGCGATGGTCGCGGCCGCGGGACGTGCCGAACCGGTCGCCGACGGACTGGTGCTCGTTTCACCTGCGCTGTGGGGTTGGTCGAACCTCGATATCGTCAAGCGATGCACCGGCGGGAAGAGCCACGACATTGTCGGCGCTGGGCATCAGCGGAATACCGCCACTGCGGGTTGCTGACGCTGCTGCTGCCAAAACCTCTGGCGCAAGATGAGTCAGACCAGCTTCGGTCTCGGTCTCGTGATTGCGCGCGTTTTCGTAGTCCATCGCTTTTGCCTTGCCTTCTAGTCAAACCGGGCTGGCTGGCAGCACCGGCTGAAAAAAAAGCGCAGGACGGGCGAACGGACGCGCCACCCTTAGGGGGTGACGGGGGTCTAACACCACGCTCTGCGCCCGACAAAGAGCCTCAACCAAGTGCCGCTTTTTGCTTTTAAGGCACGGTTGAGAATCGCTCTTCAACAAGTGCAGAAGACCACCTCCACCACATGGTTGCAAGGGTGTTTACCATCTATCGCAACCAGTTAGGATAGATTCATGCCATTCTGAACGGTCGTTTAACACCGCGGGAGCGGTAGTGACGGTCCTAAGATTTTAGCTAATTGCGCAGAATCATCGGGCTTTGCCAGCGGCTTAGCGCAAGTGGAAAACTTTCGCTGTGGCGTGAATGTGACACGCATCGTCGTTTTCGACGAATTGAGGCTGTATCATGGAGGGACTGTGAAGGCGCAGCGCGTTAACGAAACCCTGCGACAATTGGCGCGCTGCCGCGTTTAGCGACAGCGCGCGATTATTATTAGCGCAGCGACACCACATTGTCCGATTGGCGCGGATCAGCGCGATCGCCGCGGTACAGGCTGGCCATGGGCTCATCGCCAACTTCAACCACATCACCCTGGCCGAAACCATTGAAAGCAGTGCGCATTGCCGCGCCATAAGCGCCAAGCATGCCGATCTCGATATAGTCACCGGCCTTGATGTCGGCCGGGAGCAGGAAGGGGCCCTTCATGTAATCGGCATCGTCGCAAGTCGGGCCGTAGAAGGCGAATTCTTCCAGCGTATCGCCGCGATCTTTGTTGAGGCACTTCACCGGGAAGCGCCAGCCGACATGCGCCGCATCGAACAGCGCGCCATAGGCGCCGTCGTTGATGTAGAGTTCATCCCCCCGGCGCTTTTCAACGCGGACGATCAGCGAGTTGTATTCCGCGCTGAGCGCCCGGCCCGGCTCGCACCAAAGCTCGGACGAATAGGAGATCGGCAGCGATTCGGCGGCACGGTGGATCGCACCGAAATAGTCCTCGAGCGGCGGCGGCTCCATGCCGGGATAGATCGACGGGAAGCCTCCGCCGACATCGATAATATCGACTGTGACCGCCGCATCGACAATCGCCGCACGAACCCGTTCCAGCGCCTGAACAAAGGCGAAAGGCGTCATCGCCTGGCTGCCGACATGGAAGCAGATGCCGAGCGCATCGGCGACCTGCCGCGTGGCCTGAAGCAAGGGCGCA
>JANOPV010000321.1:0-2878 GCA_031422035.1 Sphingomonas sp.
CAGGATCCTCCTCGCTTACTTGAACCAACGCGGGTCCGCCCACCGGCAGCGGCCGCTGCTCGCCGTTGAGCAAAACCGGGCCTGTGGCGACGACCGGGGCACTGTTGTCGGCGATCACCGCCACCGGCTCCACGATGACGCCACTGGCCGGTGGCGCAGCAATGCCCGCCACATAAGCGAGCGCAACGTCGCCCGCGGTGCCGATGCTGCCGTCGCTCCGCGTAAAGTGCGTCGTCGCAAAGACGATATTGCCGACCGTATTGGCCAGCGTCTGGCCCGTTGGCGTGCCACGCAGGTTGATCGACGTAATGCCAGCCTCAGTCAGGGTGCGCAGTTCATCAGCCTGGCTGATGCCATCCTGATTGCGGTCCTGCCAGATCTGGAATTCGGCAAAACGGCTGTCGCGAGCGCTGATCAGACCATCATCATTGGTATCGAACCCGGCCAGCCCCTCAAGGTCAGTCGTCACCCCTTGCTTGTCGCCGACAAACGAGATTTCGCCGCCATTGTCGATGATGCCGTTGCGGTTGCGGTCATAGACCAGCAAGCCATCATTCGGCCCGACATAGCCGGTGCGATCGAGGATGCCGTCGCTGTTTTGGTCAAAAAGAACGGTTGAGGTGCCCAGGCTGATAAGGTCGAGCCCGTCGCCGTTGAGGTCGAAAACGATCGGGAGGGATGTCTGGGGTGAAAACCCGTCTGGTCCACCGCCATTCACAGGGTCAATTCCTTCGATGGTAGTGCTGAAATCCTCGAATCCTGCGTCAATGTTACCGGTATTCGGATCTCTGATGTAACCGGGGGCTAGACGACCATTGCTTTCCGGCCGAAGCCGGAAAGAACCTCTATTTATATTAAACTCCGAATAATATAAGGCAACATTATTGTTGCGATCGACATACCATACTTCATTGAACCAGCGCTGTCCCGGCGAAATATCGCCGAACGTGTCTGTTTGTTTTTGACGGAGCGTGAATCCGTTTTGCAATTGCACTCGGCCGCCGACGATGAACGGGATGCGCACATCCTCCACTTCAACCCTCACGGTCCGCTCAACCGCCGCGCCGCCATCCGATGCACGGATGACCAGGTCGGCGAATTTGCCCGTCGGCCCGCCGCTCTGCCAGCCGGCGGATTCATAATCGATGCCGCCATTCCCGACGCCGAGCACGCCGGTATTCGGGTCAATGCGGAAACTGGGGCCGCCCGGCCGGTCGATATTGCCGCTAACGATGGCATAGGTGATTCCCAGATTATCGGCATCGGTCGCCAATATCTGGCCCGGCGTCGTCAACAGCTGGGTGACAATCGCGTTTTCAGTGATGCGGAGCGGCCCCGGCGCATTGGTAAACACCGTCGGGTTGTCATTCACATTGCCAATGGTAATCCGTTGCCGGACCGATGTCGGCGACGCTTTGCCGTCGGCATAGGCGAACACCTCAAACTCCAGATTCGCGCCAAACGTCTCAAAATCGAGACCGCCGGGTTCGATGTGCAGACCATTGCCCATCAAGCGCAGATTGCCCTGACGGGTCGTCCCATTGGCAAAGAGGAAGTCAATCTGAGCGGTATCGACATCCGATGCATCAAATTGCACGCCGCTAAATCCGGAGAAGTTTTCGGCCAGACTGATGGCGGGCGCCCGCGACGTCGGATTGGTAGGAGCCTCGTCAACATTATACACATTGACGACAATATCGCGAACGACCGAACGGCGACTGTCAGCGATATTCCGGATACCCACCGCATCAATGTCGGCATCCACTGCGACCAACCGCAGGGTGATGGTGCCGCTCGTTGCACTGGTCGCAGTATAATAGCCCTGGTTCTTCACTCTCTCAAAATCAAACGGTGCCAGCAGACTGAGCGTCAGGCCGCTGCCTGCGCGGTTGGTGATCGCGAACAGGCCGCCCGGATTGCCGCTGATGCCGCCCGCCAGCGCAAAGGTGTAATCAACCTCAGCCCCTTCGGGATCGACTGAGCCGAGGTCGAAATATTGCGAGAAATTCGCATTTTCCGCGATGTCCAGCGGCGCAACATCAGCAGGCCTGCTCGGCGCCTCATCGACATTGCTGAGGTTAAAGGTGAACGCCTGATACTCGCTCGGCGGCCCCGCTCCCGCCGCTGACCGGATGTAGATGGTGGTGGAGCGCACACCGCTGGGGTTAGCCGCGCTAAAGCCCGCCAATGCAGCTTCATAATCCAGCGGGCCATTGAGCAGGAGCAAGCCATCACTGCCCTGGCTGCCAACCCGGAATGCCGATGCAGCGCCGCGCGTTGGATCAATCTGGTAGGTGACTGCCTGCCCCTCGGGATCGACCCCGGAGAGCAAGAAGCCGCCCCAGGAGCCGGTGTTGGTTTCCGCCAAGCTATGCGATGTCAACGCCAGTTGCAGGGTCGGCGCCTCGTCCACCGCATTCACCGTAATGACGACGTTGCGGGCGGCAGAAGAGGCCGCACCCGCACGGTCACGGGCGATAATGTTGAGGTCAAAGGTCCGCTGATTGGCGGGCGCATCATAATCGACCACCTGCCCGGCCCGCACCCTGAGCTGGGTGCCGAATACTTCAAACAGCGTCGATCCACCGACGATTTCATAGGTCAGCGCGTCACCGGCATCTTGATCGACCGCGCTGAAATTCAGGTTGCTGACGACCGTCCCCGCGCCCGCACCATCGGCAATAGATGCACCGCTGATGACGCCCGGTGTGCCCGGCGCATCATTGCGGTCAACGGGCCGCACCCGCAGGGCGCTGATACCGCCCAAAAGGTCGACGCCGGTGGTCGTATCGATCACCTGCACGTTCACCTCCGCATCGCCCGCCTCAAAATCGAGCGCTATATTGGCGCGCAGCCGCAGCTCATTGCCGCTGGCCCC
>JANOPV010000322.1:0-24638 GCA_031422035.1 Sphingomonas sp.
CGATGCGATCAAGATTGGGATGATCGGTTCGGTGGAAACGGCCCATGCCGTCGCCCAAGAACTGGTGCGGATGAGCGTGCCGGTGGTGCTGGATCCGGTGATGGTCGCCACCAGCGGCGCGGTGCTGGCGGATGCGGCGACCATCGTAGCGTTGCACGCGCTGATGGCCCTGGCGACTGTCACTACACCGAATTTGCCCGAACTGGCGGGGTTAGGCGGGGAGGCGGCGCTGGTTGCCGATGGGCAGCTGCTGGTTATCAAGGGCGGTCATGCCGAGGGGGATATGATAACTGACCGCTTGGTCGGGCCCGACGGGATGATTGCCGAATGGACCGCACCGCGCATTCCCACCACCAGTACTCACGGCACTGGGTGCACGCTGTCGAGCGCGATTGCGACCGGGCTGGGGCAGGGGCTGGCGCTGGAACCTGCCATTGCCCGCGCGCGTGATTTTGTGCGGCTGTCGCTGCTCAACGCGCCTGGGCTGGGCGCGGGGCACGGGCCGATGGGGCAGCAGGCGGTGCGCAATGACGGGCTGTTCACCGGCCCGGCGCTCAACCAGATCACGTTGGTAGCAACCGATTATGCCGCATCAGTGGCTTTTTATCGCCTGCTCGGGCTGACCCAGATCGTTGATAGCCCCGACAATGGCTATGCGCGGTTCGAGGCGGCAAACGGCGTAACGCTGTCGATCCATGCAAGCGACACTGGCCCCGGCGGGACGACCACCTACCTCGAAAGCGGGGCGCTTGATGCTTGGTGCGCGTATCTGGCGCGGCGTGGCGTGCGGATCGATCAATATCCTCGCGATGAAGATTGGGGCTGGCGCGAGGCGCGATTGCTTGACCCCGCAGGTAATGCGCTGTGCCTCTATCAAGCGGTTGAATATCGTCGTTTCCCGCCGTGGCGGATATGAGCATTGTCTCGCCTTCCTCTAGCGCAGGCGCTAGCGGCTGATGATTGTCGGCGTTGATGAGGCGGGGCGCGGGCCGCTGGCGGGGCCAGTTGTGGCGGCAGCGGTGTCACTTGGCCGAACACCAATTATTGGCCTTGATGATAGCAAGAAACTATCAGCCAAGCGCCGCGCCATCCTCGAGGAACAGATCATCGCGACGTGCAGCTGGTCGATTGCCGAGGTCTGCATTGCCGACATCGATCAAATCAACATCTTGCAGGCGACAATGCTGGCGATGCAGCGCGCCGTAAGCTCGTTATGGGCCCGAACAGGCACCTGGCCCGAACAGGTGCTTGTCGACGGAAATCGCCTGCCGCGCTGGGACTTTGCTGCACAGGCAGTGGTCGGAGGCGATGCCATTCATCCCTGCATTTCTGCCGCCTCCATTCTGGCGAAGGAACACCGTGATCGGCTCATGATAGCTGCGGACGCGGCCTATCCCGGTTACGGCTTTGCGCAGCACAAGGGCTATGGCACCGCTGCCCACCTCGACGCGCTGCGACGGCTCGGCCCGTGCGCCTTGCATCGGACCAGCTTCGCGCCGGTGCGGCAAATGCTGCTGGCGCACACATAATTCGGCGAAGCGAGTCTTTTGCGCCACACCACTAGGGGTTGAGTCCACCGGCGCGGTGTTACCGCAACCGCTTGCGTGGGACTCGGTTCGTTCTCCCCGTTCTTAACCACTTTGTTAACCTTGTCCGTTAACCCACAGACTTGACGAGAGAGTCCGGCGGACTCACTCTGGCCGTTCTGTGCGCGATATGGCGCAGCAAGGGGTCGTGATGGGTGTAATTGAGCGGATCAAGCGGGCAGATGCGGAACCCATTGCGGACGTGCGCCTTCCACTGGACACTATCATTCGTGACGATTGTGTCACGGCGATGCGGGCGCTGCCCGCCGCCAGTATCGACTGTATTTTTGCCGATCCACCCTATAATTTACAGCTCGGCGGCGACCTGTTCCGGCCCGATGGATCACAAGTCGATGCAGTCGATGATGACTGGGACAAGTTTGATAGTCTCGCAGCTTATGACCGGTTCACCCATGCGTGGCTGACCGAAGCGCGGCGCATCCTCAAACCCGGCGGATCAATCTGGGTGATCGGCAGCTATCACAATATTTTCCGTGTCGGCACCGCGTTGCAGGACCAGGGGTTCTGGATCCTCAACGACATTGTCTGGCGCAAAGCCAATCCGATGCCCAATTTCAAGGGCACGCGGTTCACCAACGCCCATGAAACGCTGATCTGGGCAAGCACGGGTGAGGATGCGCGCTACACTTTTAACTATCGCGCGATGAAGACGCTAAACGACGAATTGCAGATGCGGTCCGACTGGCTGATCCCGATTTGTGGCGGACAGGAGCGGATCAAGCGCGGCGGCACCAAGGCGCATCCGACGCAAAAGCCCGAGGCGCTGCTCTATCGGCTGTTGCTGGCATCGACCAACCCAGGCGATGTCGTGCTCGATCCGTTTTTCGGCACTGGCACCACGGGTGCCGTTGCAAAGCGGCTGGGGCGACGGTTTATCGGTATCGAGCGCGAAGCCAGCTATGTTGCAGTGGCCGAGGAGCGGATTGCCGCTGCCTTGCCGCTGGACGAAAGCGCACTGAAAACGATGCAAACTCCGCGTGCGGCGACCAGGGTGGCATTCGGCACTTTGGTCGAATGTGGTGATATTCAGCCCGGCACGCTGGTGATGGACGCCAAGCGCCGCTGGCGCGCGACGGTGCGCGCCGATGGCAGTCTGGAACTGAATGGCGAAACCGGATCGCTGCACAAATTGGGCGCGATGCTGCAAGGTGCGCCATCGTGCAACGGCTGGACATTCTGGCATGTCGAGACGCCGAACGGGCTGGTGCTGGTCGATAAACTGCGTCAGCAATGGCTGCTGGCGCATGAGGCGTGATGTCTGGGGTGCGGGATGTTTGAGCCATTAACTCGGGCTGATCTCAGCAGGCTGTCTGCCGACACCCGAATATATTGCCAGCCTTCATGTTTTGTTGAACGGCCGCACGGGCTGGACGGTCAGGTGGCGCGGATTGCCGATACGATGCTGTGGTTTGCCGCCTGGCAAGTGGCGGTCCGCCAGCCGGGTTTACGGGTGCGTGAGACGCTGGTGCCGGTGGCGACGATGGCGGACTGGATTGCGGCGATGCCCGATGCGCTGGCGGAGCGCGCGACGGCGCAAATCGCCGCTGTTGCCGCGCTGCGGGTGCCGCTTGAAATGCGCGGGCGGACTATCAGGCTGGGTGAGCCGCAGATTATGGGCATCCTCAACGTCACGCCCGACAGCTTTTCGGATGGTGGCAAGCATGGCGACCCCGAACGGGCGGCAGCAGCTGGCGTGGATATGGCGACCGTCGGGGCAGCGATAATCGATGTTGGCGGCGAGTCCACTAGGCCCGGCGCGGCGCTGGTCTGGGAGGGCGAGGAAAGCGAGCGCGTTGTGCCGGTGATCGAACGCTTGGCCCGCGCCGGGGTTGCGGTCAGCATCGACACCCGCAAAGCCGCAGTAATGGAGGCGGCGCTGGCTGCTGGTGCGGGCATGGTCAACGACATCTCCGCACTCGGCTATGACGAACGTGCCGCAGCGGTAGTAGCGCGGGCTGGGTGCCCCGTCGTGCTGATGCACGCGCCCAGCCAGTCAAGCGATCCCCATGCCAACGCCGACTATGTCGACATTCTCTATGACGTGTTCGATTTCCTCGAAGCGGCCATCGCCCGCGCTATCGCGGCGGGCATTGCGCGCGATAAGATCATCGTCGATCCCGGCATCGGCTTTGGCAAAGGTGTCGAGGATAATCTGCGGCTGATGAACGGGCTCAGCCTGTTCCACGCGCTTGGCCAGCCGCTGCTGGTCGGGGCGAGCCGCAAGCGGATGATCGGCGCACTCGACAATGAAGCTGCGGCAGATCAACGGCTGGGCGGGAGCGTCGCGCTGGCGATGCAGGCGGCGAACGCCGGGGTGCAACTGCACCGCGTCCACGATGTCGCGCCAACACGGCAAGCTTTCAGAATGTGGCGGGGCGCGCGCGATACCGCTCTGACGCGGGGTTAATTCGCCTTAGGTCAAGCCGCCGTGTCGATTCCCAGATCGGCGAGCTTGCGGTATAGCGTTGATCGGCCAATCCCCAACCGCCGCGCGACTTCGCTCATCCGGCCGCGATAATGGCCGATGGCAAGGCGGATGACGTCGGCTTCAATGTCTTGCAACGGGCGCAGATTGCCGTCGGCGCGATAGAGGGTGACGCCGATCCCTTCGGCGGTGGCCGGACCGAAGCTGTCGGTCGGCGCGCGCGCGCGCTCGGTTTGCAGGCCGGGAAAATCGGCGAGGGTGAGCTGGCCAGCGGTGGAGCAGGTCGCAGCGCGGATGAGCGCGTCGTGCAGCTGGCGGACATTGCCGGGCCAGCCATAGCGCGACAGAGCATCGCTAGCCTCGGCGGAGAGCGACAGGCTGTTCATCCCCGGCAGCATCGCGATCCGGGCCAGCAAATGGCGGGCGAGCGCGGGAACATCGCTGCGCCGGTCGCGCAGCGGGGGCAGATTAATCTCGACGACGCTGACCTGCGCCAACAGGTCTTCGCGAAAACCGCCCTCGGCAACGCGTTGTTTCAGCGGCGAGGAGCTGCAGGCTATGGTACGGACGTCGACCTCTTCGCCATGGGTTGCGCCCATGGCTTGTACCCGACCGGTCGCCATGACCTCGACCAATTGTCTCTGCACGTCGGCGGGCAAGCGCTCGATCCGGTCGATAACCAGTGTGCCGCCATGCGCCTGAACAAAGGCCCCGACGCGGCGATCAAATGCACCTGGGAACGCGCCCTGTTCATAGCCGAAGAGCAGCGGGCCGATGAGGGTGTCGGCATGGTGGGCGCAATCAATCTCTATATAGGGCGCGCGCGGACGCTGTCCGGCCTCATGAATGGCGGCGGCGAGCAGGGCCTTGCCGGTGCCGCGCTCGCCCTCAATCAGCATCGGCACGCGCGCACGCGCAGCCTTGGCGGCGATGGCGAGGGCAGTGCGGAAAGCAGGACTTGAGCCAATGATCTCTTCAATGGGCAGAGCGTTGGGGAATTTTTCGCTTAGGGGGCGAAGTTCATCATGTTGGCGCGGGGCGATGGCAAAATCGAGCGCCGCGTGGAGCCGCTCGCCCGTAAGCGGACGTTCGATGAAATCAGTCGCGCCGACGCCCAGCGCGCCGAGCGAAGCGCGGCGGTTCAGTGGATCACCGACGAACAACACCGGCAATTGCGGACGCCAATCGCGCATCGCTGAAATGGTCGCGCCGACTTCGTCGCCAGCGGTGCGTTCGTCGATCAGGACTGCGTCGATCAACAGCCCTTCATGGGTGCCCAGCGTCGCAATCGCTCGTTCGCAATCGCGCGCAACGATCATCCGCCAGCCGCCACGCGCAGCGAGCGACGCCACGAACCGCGTATGCGTATCGGCGCTGTCTACCAGCAATAGCATCCGGTCGCCCTGTAATGTCGCCACGCGCAATCATCTCCACGCTCACTGAGCAAGAGCACCCGTGTAAGCGAGAGGGGTAAATGTCGGATTAAGCCCGTTGCTCGATCAGCGATGGTCCGATCCGATTTGGTGATCACGAAGGCTTGCAGCGGGGGCAGACGGTGGGTTAGAGCATGGCAAGGAACGATGTGGTAGGGAACAACTAATGGCACAGCAGGATTTTCGCGAAGCGCAGGGGACCTATGCGGGCTTCACCACGCTGTTCAAATGGGGGGCAGTCGCGGCGGCAATCGTTGGCGCTTTTGTGATCGTCATCATCTCTTGAACCGCACGGTCGCGCTGTGAAGATCGCGGTTCTCGCCGAACAGGCAGTCGGTGAGCGGCGCGTTAGTGGGACGCCCGAGACGGTGCGCAAGCTTATCGCACTGGGCGCGAGCGTGGCGGTTGAGGCTGGCGCTGGAACTGCCGCGGCCTTTCCCGACGCTGACTACGCAGCAGCGGGCGCGGATGTAACGACGCGGGCCAAGGCGATTGGCGGCGCGGATGTGCTGCTAGCGATTCAAGGGCCGGACCCGGCGTCGCTGGAGGGCGTACAATCGGGCGCATGGCTGGTAGCGGCGCTCAACCCGTTCGGGGAACGCGCGCGGGTTGATGCTTATGCGACGCTGGGCGTCGAGGCGCTGGCGATGGAGTTGATGCCGCGGATCACCCGGGCGCAGTCGATGGACATATTGTCCAGTCAATCGAATCTGGCCGGGTATAAGGCGGTGATCGAGGCGGCAAATGCCTATGGGCGCGCTTTTCCGATGATGATGACGGCGGCGGGCACGGTGACGGCGGCCAAGCTGTTTGTCATGGGCGTTGGCGTCGCCGGACTGCAAGCCATCGCCACCGCGCGGCGGATGGGCGCACAGGTCAGCGCGACCGACGTGCGCGCCGCAACCCGCGAACAGATTATGAGCCTCGGTGCGAAACCCATTTTCGTTGAGAATGTCGCGGGCATTGAGGGCGAAGGTGCGGGCGGTTACGCCACCGAAATGTCCGACGAGTATAAGGCCGCACAGGCCGAATTGGTGTCGAGCCACATCGCCAAGCAGGACATTGTCATCACCACGGCGCTGATCCCTGGTCGCGCCGCGCCGCGCCTGATTTCGGGCGCGCAGATTGCGACGATGGCGCCGGGTAGTATTATCGTCGACCTCGCAGCGGAAAGCGGCGGCAATGTCGAAGGCGCAGTTTCGGGACAGACCGTCGTCAAACACGGCGTCCATATCATCGGCGCCAGCAACATGGCGTCCAGCGTCCCCACCGACGCCAGCGCGCTGTTCTCCCGCAACCACTACAACTTCCTCGCCGCCTTCTGGGACAAGGACGCTGGGCGGCCGGTTCTGGACGAGGAAATTGGCAATGCGATCCGCCTGACGCAGGGCGGAAAAGTCGTCAACGAACGCCTCTTAGGGAGTTAAGTCATGGGTTTCTTTTCTGCGCATGAAATCGATCCTGCTGACATTCAGCGTGAGTTTGCTGGGATTATGTTGCCTGATGAGCAGGTGATCACCGCGTTTAAGACCATCCGCGACACGGTGTTCCTGACCAACTACCGCTTTGTCATGGTCAATGTGCAGGGGATTACGGGGTCAAAACGCGATGTGATGTCGGTCCCGTATAAATCCATCGTCGCCTTCTCAGTGGAGAGCGCGGGCACGTTCGATCTCGACAGCGATTTGAAACTGTTTGTTACCGGCGGCGTTGGCCAATTGGTGGTCAAAATCTCTAAAAAGGCTGACCCACAAGCGGTGCTGCGGACGCTGGCTGAACAGGTTATCGCTAAGCGTTGACGCTGATCTGGGAATCAATTGCGCAGCAAAATATCACCTTATCGCGGCTTGATCTCGCTCTATCTGCTTTGACGGTATCGGCGGTGAACCACCGCTGCAACGTTGCGTTGACCCTGCACGACGACAGGTAATGCTGCCGCAGTTCGCGGCCTGCACCCCCATTTTGGGGCACGCCTCTCGTCGTCTTTGCGACAGGAGATCAAGCAGATGCATAAGACCCTTTGGATCGCGGGCGCGAGCATGCTGGCTTTGGCAAGCATGAGCGCCGCACAAAACCAACCTGGCGGCACGATGACGCCGCCCGGCGAACAGATGCCGGCGGAAACGCCGACGGAGCCAACGCAACCGGCAATGCCGCCGCCCAGTGACACGCCGCCACCAACCGAAACATCGCCGCCCGCTGAAACGCCAACTCCGCCGCCAGCGGAGCGCATCCCGGTGGCGACCGATTCTGCACGGACAGTCACAGCCAATGTGGTGGCTGCTGAGAGCTTGTCCACGCTCGAACGGGCGGTTGTTGCGGCGGGGTTGGCCGATGCGCTGGGCGCCGCCGGGCCGTTCACGGTGTTCGCGCCTGATGATGCCGCCTTTGGCCTCGTCCGGCCCGATGCGCTCACCGCGCTAATGGAGCCGGCCAATCGGGCGCAGCTCGAAAATATCCTGAAGGCGCATGTTGTGGCCGGACGGGTGACGGCGGCTGAGCTGGTGCAACAGATTCAGGCGGGCGGCGGCAGCGCGACGCTGGAAACCATCGGCGGCGACCGGTTGACAGCGACGCAGGAGGGCACGGCGATGGTTATCACCGGTGCGAACAATAGCCGTGTCTATGTGACCCAGGCCGATGCCAATGCGTCCAATGGCGTCATCCATATCGTCAACGGCGTGTTGCTGCCCGCCGATTAACGCCGACGTTCGTCGCAGGAAATGGGGCTGGCTTTATGCTGGCCCCATTTTCGCGTCTGCGTTCTACGTTACTCCCCTCCGATTTGATCCCGACCGCACTCGACAGACGCGGCGCGCATTGCCACTAAGGGGGCGGTGACGGTAGAGCGCCGTCAGAACCGCAACGGCGGCGTTATTGATGCTAGGGGCAGGTGATGGATTTCATCCCGATTTTCTCGATTTTTGTGCTGGCCTGTTTTGTCGGCTATTTCGTCGTCTGGTCAGTGACTCCAGCGCTGCACACCCCGCTGATGGCGGTGACCAATGCGATTTCGTCGGTCATTATCGTTGGCGCGCTGATCGCCGCGCTGTCTGGCGGGTTTGGCGGCGGCGGGTTCGGTGGCGGCGGTGTCGCCAAATGGCTGGGGCTCGCGGCGGTCGTCATGGCCAGCGTCAATATTTTCGGCGGTTTTGCGGTCACCGCGCGGATGCTTGCCATGTATAAGCAGAAGGAGCGCTAGACGGTGGAGCATAGCGCGGTTCCCGCTTGGGTCATGCTCGCCTATCTCGTGGCGGGTGTCCTGTTCATCCTGGCGTTGCGCGGTCTGTCGAGCCCGGCATCGTCGCAGCGCGGCAACCGGTTCGGCATGGCGGGGATGCTGATCGCGGTGGTGACAACGCTGATCCACTATACGGCGGTTGGCACGCCGGAGCCGGTTGCGGTCAACAGCTATGTCGGGCCTGACTTGGACAGTCTGGCGCAGGTGCTCGCCGCCATCGGCATCGGCGGCATCATCGGGTTCGTGATCGCCCGGCGGATCAAGATGACCGATATGCCGCAGCTCGTTGCAGCTTTTCACAGTCTGGTCGGCCTTGCCGCGGTGCTGGTCGGCTGGGCTGCGTATTTCAATCCGGAGGCGTTTGGCATCGCCGAGGGTCTGACCACGCTGACCCTGAGCGGGGACCCGTCGATACTCATCCCAGATACGATTACGTCCGTCATCAACCCCGTTAGCCGCATCGAAATGGGGCTCGGTGTCGGCATTGGCGCGATCACGTTCAGCGGTTCGGTCATCGCCTTTCTGAAACTCAACGGCAATATGTCGGGCTCGCCAATCATGCTGCCGGGGCGCCATGTCCTGAATCTTGGCGTGCTGGCAGCGATCATCGCATTGACGGCGGGCTATGCGGCGGCGGGGCCAGATAACAGCTTTCCCTATTTCGCGGTCATCACTGTGCTGGCGTTCCTGATTGGGTTCTTGCTGATCATCCCCATTGGCGGGGCGGACATGCCGGTCGTGGTATCGATGCTGAACAGCTATTCGGGTTGGGCCGCAGCGGCGATGGGCTTCACCCTGCACAATACCGCAATGGTCATCACCGGTGCGCTCGTTGGGGCATCGGGCGCGATCCTGTCCTATATCATGTGCCGAGCGATGAACCGCAGTTTCCTGTCGGTCATCGCTGGCGGGTTTGGCGCGGATGCGGGGCCGAGCAGTGGTGAGGCGAAGGAACAACGCCCGTTCAAGCGCGGTAGCGCCGAGGATGCGGCGTTCATCATGAAGCAGTCCGACAGCGTCATCATCATCCCGGGTTATGGCATGGCAGTGGCGCAGGCGCAGCATGCCTTGCGCGAAATGGGCGACATGCTCAAGAAAGAGGGCGTCAGCGTCAAATATGCCATCCACCCGGTGGCGGGACGGATGCCAGGGCACATGAATGTGCTGCTCGCCGAAGCCAACGTCCCCTATGATGAGGTGTTCGAGCTGGAGGACATCAACAGCGAATTTGCCCAGGCCGATGTCGCGTTCATTATCGGCGCGAACGATGTGGTGAACCCGGCGGCCAAGACCGACAAGAGCTCACCCATTTATGGGATGCCGGTGTTCGATGTGGACAAGGCCAAGACCATCTTTTTCATCAAGCGTTCGATGGGCGGGGTCGGCTATGCCGGCGTCGATAATGACGTATTCTATATGGACCAGACGATGATGCTGCTCGCCGATGCGAAAAAGATGTGCGAGGACATCGTCAAGGCGATGGCGCATTAGTCAACGATGACTGCCGCGCACTGACGCAAGCTGAACAAGGATTATCATGAAAAAATTGGGACTGATCGGCGGGATGAGCTGGGCCGCGACCGAGCTCTATTACCGGTTCATCAATGCCGAAGTGCAGCGGCGCGCGGGCGGCATGTGTTCGGCGCCTTTGATGATCGACAGCCTTAATTTCTGCGACCTGTCGCGGATTGCCGATGACGCTGGCTGGGCCAACGCGACGGCGATATTAACGGCATCAGCCAAGCAGCTTGAGACCGCCGGGGCGACCGCAATCCTGATCTGCGCCAATTCGATGCACAAGGTCTATGACGCGGTGCAGGCCGATCTGGATATTCCCATCCTCCACATCGTCAACCCGGTCGGCCGGGCGATGAAGGCAAAGGGCGTGAAGACCGCCGCGCTTATCGGCACCCGCAACGTGATGGCTGAGCCCTGGTATCGGCAGCGGCTGGTTGCGCACGGCGTGACGCTGGTGCCCGCTGATGCAGGCGACGCGGACATGCTCGACCGGATCATTTATGATGAATTGATGCACGGCACCGTGAACAAGGCGTCGGTGCGGGAGATCAAGACGCTGCTGACCGAATATGACCAGGCGGATGTCGATGCGGTGGTGCTGGGCTGCACCGAGCTGGCAATGATCGTCGACACCGAATCCAACGTGTTGCCGATTTACGATTCGACGAAGCTGCACGCGATGGAAGGGGTGGGCTGGATTTTGGGCGACGCGCCCTAAGTCGGCACCGCGCCAGCCCACATCTCCGTCGGCATCAGGAATATGTCGGTATCAGCTGGCGTCGCGCCCGCCACCGTCAGCATCGCGTGCACCTGCCCGCGGTGATGGGTCTGGTGATTGAAGATGTGCGGTAAAACGACGGCGAGTGGCGCGGTGACGTCGCGGCCAGCAGCGCCGCTGTACCAGCTGAGGCTGCCGCTGATGGGGCCATCGGGATAGCTGGCGGTCCAGTTCAGGATGACAGCATCCAATGCTCGCCGCTTGGCGGAGAGAGTATTCCAATCAGTCTCAAAAATGCCGCTGTCGCTTAGCGGCACGCCTGGCGCATCCGCGGCGTCAAAACGGGATAGCCAGATGCGGTCAGCCCAATAAATGTGGGATAAGGTGCCGTGGATACTGCCCCAAAATGCGCCGCGCGTCTGCCGCCGGGCGTCGTCGGAGAGTGACTGCGCGGCGCCGAACAACGACTCATTCTGCCAGCGATTATAACGCGCCATCATTCGCAGAAATTGTCCGGTGGCCATTGCCTGCTCCCTACCTTCCCCGGGTCCATTCCACCGTGCGGCAGAACACCGCGACACAGCCGCGCAGGTTCAACCGGCCATTTTCGACCCGGACAGTGGCGTTGAAGTTGCGGCCCTCCTCTGGGCTATAGCCGCTGCCGCGCCATGCCCCGTCGCGAAAGGTAAGGTTGGTGAGGATGGCGACGCCGATCAGTGGGCGGGTGCGCAATGCGCGATTGGGGTTATTGCCATCGCGCATGCCGCCGGTTGGTTCAGGCATTAGGAAGCGGGAGATGCGGCCGCACTGCGCCGTGCTGCCGACCCGGCATGGGGCGACAGTGATAATGGCGTTACCGTCATCAGTGCGCCAATTGCCAGCGATTGCCGATGGCGTCGTCTGGCTGCTTGCCACTGCTGACAGCGCCGCAGCGACCAATACCGTTGCCCAAATTATCCGCATTATGTTGCTCTCCGAAACCGATGCTTGGCATCTTGTTGCTGTGCAGCCATTATCGCGGCGGGAGACTGAAATATGAAGCACGCATTTGCACTCGTTACCGCCCTCCTTATGGCCACCTCCGCGCAGGCCCGGACTATCAGCGTTGCCGCTGGTCCCGACGCCCAAACCAGGCTGCAAGAGGCGCTGCTTCTGGCCGAGCCGGGCGACGTTGTCGAGCTGGGCGAAGGGCGGTTTGCACTGACCGACGGCTTGTCGCTGGCGGTGGACCGGGTCACCGTGCGCGGTGCGGGCATGAACCGGACGATCCTTGATTTTACAGGGCAATTGGGCGCTGGTGAGGGGCTGATGGTCACCTCCGATGACGTGGTCCTGCGCGATTTTGCGGTGGAAAACAGCCGCGGCGACGGCATCAAATCCAAATCAGCCGACCGCATCGTCTATTATCGTGTCCGGGTGGAATGGACTAGCGGGCCGCTGACCACCAATGGGGCCTACGGCATTTATCCGGTCGAGAGCGAGCATGTGCTGATCGACGGGGTGGTCGTGCGCGGCGCATCCGATGCCGGAATTTATGTCGGCCAATCGCGTAACATCATCGTACGCGAATCGGTGGCGGTGGAAAATGTCGCTGGGATCGAGATTGAAAACAGCTTTAATGCCGATGTGCATGACAATGTCGCGAGCCAAAATGCCGGCGGCATATTGGTCTTTGACCTGCCCGGATTGCCGCAACAGGGCGGGCATAGCGTCCGTATTTTCGACAATGTCATCATCAACAATATGACGCCCAATTTCGCACCGGCGGGCAATATCGTCGCCAGCGTGCCGACGGGGACCGGGGTCATTGTGATGGCCAATCGCGATGTTGAGGTGTTCGACAATGTGTTTGATGGCAATGGCACCGCCGACATCATGATTACTGGCTATCGTTATGGCCCGGCGACCGCGGGCTATCAGCCCCTGCCAGTGCGGATCAGGGCGATGGACAATCAGCACGGCCGGACGGGATTCAGGCCCGGCTTGCCCGGCGGGGCGGAAATGGCGGCGGCGTTCGGCGGGTCGCTGCCGCCAGTGCTGTGGGATGGCGCGGGCAGCGACATCCGCATGCAGGCGGGTATTGGCGCGTTATCACTCGGCCTCGCCGACCTCACGCAGCCGCGTGAAGCCGCGCGGCCAGCGCCGGTGGATTTGAGCGGTCCGGTGAGCTGGGCGCGGGTGGCGGCGGTCGTGCTCCCGGCGAGCATGGAGGCCGCGATCACGCCGTGATGCGATTGCTGACAATCATTTTGGCGGCGTTGCTGACTTTGGGAGCTAGCCCCGAGCAGACCGCAAACCATGTAGTGATCGCCGGGCCTGGCCAGCCGACGACGCTGTCAGCATTCGGCTTTTTTGCTGGACGGGCGGATCAACCGGTATCTGGCCTGATCCCCTACGCACTGCGGACGCCGCTCTTTTCCGATTATGCGGATAAGGACCGTTGGATTGTGCTGCCCGATGGCGCACAGATGGTCGCCGATGGCGATGGCTTGCTGCGCTTTCCGGTTGGCACCGCGATCATCAAGAATTTCAGCTATCGGCTAGCCGATGGCAGCCGCCGGGTGATCGAAACCCGTTTGCTGCTGCACCGGGCCAGCGGCTGGGTGGCACTACCCTATATCTGGCGGGCGGACGGCAGCGATGCTGATTTGCGTATCGCCGGGGGCCGGCAAAACGTGACCTTTACTGACCCCTCAGGCGAGGTGCGAACGATCAGCTATGCCGTGCCGAACCGCAATCAGTGCATGAGCTGTCACCAGCGCGGCAATGCGCTGTCGCCCATCGGCCCGCAGTTACGCAATCTCGATCTCGCCGAACCCTATCGCGGGCGGGTGAGCGGCGCGGACTGGGGGCGGGTGAGCATGCCGCGGTGGGACGACGGCGCTGCTCCGCTGGCCAGCCGGGCGCGCGCCTATCTGGATGTCAATTGTGCACATTGTCATCGCGCCGATGGGTCAGCGTCGAACAGCGGATTATTTCTTGATTATCAACAGGTTGATGGCCATATAACGGGGATTCTGCGCCGCCCAGTTGCGGCGGGACGCGGCAGCGGTGGACATGCCTATGATATTTCACCAAGCGATCCAGATGCCTCCATCATGGTCTATCGGATGAGTTCCACCGACCCTGGCATCGCGATGCCGGAGCTGGGCCGGGCCACCGTTCATCGCGAGGGCGTGGCGCTGATCCGCCAGTGGATTGCGGCGATGCCGCCAGTTGAAAGCACCCGATGACGCCGCAGCTCTATGATTATTTTCGGTCCTCTGCCGCCTTTCGTGTCCGCATCGCCCTCAATCTGAAGGGCGTCGCCTATGATGCGGTGCCAACCAGCTTGCTCGCGGGCGAACAGCGGGCCGAAGCGTATCTCGCGCGCAACCCTCAGGGTTTTGTGCCTGCGCTTGACATTGGCGAGGTGACGCTGACGCAGAGTGTCGCGATCATCGATTGGCTTGACCGGGAATATGCCGGGCAGGGCGTGCAGCTGATCCCGGAGGAACCGCTGCCGCGGGCGCGCGCCTTGGCGCTGGCGCTAACCGTGGCGTGCGACATCCACCCGCTTAATAATCTGCGCGTGCTCAAATATCTCCAGACGCAATTGGGTCTGCGTGAGGACATTCGCAACAATTGGTATCGCCACTGGGTGCGCGAGGGCTTGAGCGTGCTGGAGGCAATGGTTGCGGACTGTGCGGGGCCGTTTCTGGGCGGTGATGCGCCGAACATCGCGGATGTGTGCCTGGTCCCGCAGCTGTTCAACGCGCGGCGCTTTGACGTTGCGCTCGATGACTTTCCCCGATTGGTTGCAGCTGAGACAGCAGCACTAGCACTTGACGAATTTGCTAGTGCGGCGCCCGACCGGGTCAAGCCGACCGACTAGACGAGCGGAGGGGGAAACATGACCGGCGAACTCGATCTAGGGCACTTCATGCCCTATCAACTGTCCATTACGTCCAACGCCGTCTCCGACCTGATCGCCGGTGAATATCAGGTGCGCTTTGGGCTGAAAATTCCCGAATGGCGGCTGATGGCGGTGCTCGGTCAGGGCAAGGCGCTGAGTCAGCGCGACCTGGTTCATGCGACGGTGATGGACAAAGTCACGGTGAGCCGCGCGACCGCCGCGCTGGTCGAACGCCAGTTGCTGACGCGGTTGCCAAGTGAACGGGATGGGCGGTCGCATAGCTTGACGTTGAGCGCAGCGGGTCAGTCGCTCTATCGGGAGATCGTGCCTGCGGCATTAGCGATTGAGGCGGCGGTGCTGGCCGTTTTGTCCGACGATGAGCGGGCGAATTTGGCTGGCATATTGGTCAGGCTGCGGGAGGCGGCAGCAACGGCGGCGGCAGCGCGGCGATAACTGCGGCTCAGTCGGGATCGGGTAGCGGGGCGACGAAATGCCACAATAAACCCGTGGCCGGATAGGTTATCGCCACCTTACCGCGTGCCTGCATCGTCAGGGCGCGGTCGATGACGATGCTGCCAAAGCCTTTTTGAGCGTCACTTGCCGGCGCGGTGGGCGCGGGACCACCATGCTCCTGCCAGCGCATGGACAGCATCCGACGCTCGGCCTCTTGATCTACTGACCATTCGAGCCGCACCGCGCCGCCATTCGCCGCGAGCGAGCCGTGTTTCATCGCATTGGTCGCCAGTTCGTGGAACGCCATGGATAGCGCCATCGCAGTGCGTTCGGGCAGCAGACAGTGCGGGCCGCGCACCGTGATCCGGCCTTCATCAATATGGCCGCGCAGTGTTTCGCGCGCTATTTCTTCGACGGTTGCGCTATGGCCTGCGAGCGCAGTCAGCTGCGCATGGGCGCGAGCGTAAGCGTCCAATCGGTCCGATACTTTGTCGATGACCATGGCCGAAACCTGCTCGCGGCGCAGCGTCTGGCCGACAATCGACTTTACCACCGCGATCAGGTTTTTGGCGCGATGATTAAGCTCAGCGATGACCAACTGTTGCTGGCCATGCATGCGGTGCTCATCGTCAATGTCGATCATCGCGACCGCCGCGCCGATCATCGATCCATCGCCGTCTTTCACCGGTTGGGCGACGACGCGCATCCAGCGCGCGGTGCCGTCACCGCGCTGATACAGGACATCGAGCTCTGATTGATCCAGTCCCTCACGGATCACGCGGGCGATTGGCCATTCACTGGGCTGCACCTGTCGGCCATCGGCGTGATGAGCAACCCAGGCGGCATAGGCATCGATGCTGCTACTGTGGATGATAGGGTGACCGACCAATATTTCCATCTGCCGGTTGCCGAGGATGATTCGACCCGAGGGCGCCTCGGCGACGACAACACCCACCGGCACAGTCTCGATCATCGCTTCGAGCATACGCACTCGGCGCGTAGCCTCGGCCAGCGACGCAAAGCTTTCATGCGTTGCGCTAAGCGCATCTGGCAGATGTCTCTGCAACAGCGTTAGGGTCATATCTGGGTCGTGTGGCGGCATGTCCGTGGCCTGTAGGCTTCGTGCGGGCATCCATAGTCAGCGCACCGAATACGCGTTGATATTGCCCTCGCTAAGCGTGATTATGGCAGCAAGTCGGGGGAATCGCCAACCCCCTTACCGTAAGTTATTGCGAAATCGCACAATCGATAATATGGTTTCAATTGAAACCAATATGCTGGAGAATGCCCGTGTTCGACAATCCCCTAGGCCTTGACGGGTTTGAGTTCGTCGAATTCACCGCGTGTGAACGGGGCGTGTTGGAACCGGTGTTTGCAACGATGGGGTTCACGCACGTCGCGCGACACCGGTCGAAAGCCGTCGATCTGTGGCGACAGGGCGAGATTAACCTGATTGCCAATTACGAACCGCACTGCCCGGCGGCTTTTTTTGCAGCGGAGCATGGACCGTCTGCGTGCGGGATGGCCTTTCGCGTGAACAATGCTGCTGAGGCATATGCTGAGGCTATTGCGCGCGGCGCCGAGCCAGTAGAGAGCAAGACTGGCGTGATGGAGCTGCGTATACCTGCAATCAAGGGCATTGGCGGCGCTTTCATCTACCTGGTTGACCGCTATTCGACGCTCGACAATCCCGACGCACTGTCGATCTATGATATTGATTTTGAGTATCTGCCAGGCGTGGACCGTCATCCGGTCGGAGCGGGATTTCAGAAGATCGATCACCTCACCCATAATGTCTATGGCGGCAGAATGGCGCATTGGTCAGGCTGGTATGAGCGGATCTTCAATTTCCGCGAAATCCGCTATTTCGACATCAAGGGCGAATATACCGGGTTGACCAGTCGGGCGATGACGGCGCCGGATGGCAAGATCAAAATCCCGCTCAATGAAGAAGGCAAGGTGGGCGGGGGCCAAATTGAGGAATATCTGCGTGCCTATAATGGCGAGGGAATCCAGCATATCGCGTTGATCTGCGATGACCTGCTCAGGTGCTGGGACAATCTCAAAAAACTGGGTGTGCCGTTCATGACCGCACCGCCGGAGACGTATTACACGATGTTGGACGAGCGTCTGCCCGGCCATGGGGAGCCGTCTGATGAGCTCAAGCGGCGCGGCATCTTGCTGGATGGCACCACGGAAGGGGGCATCCCTCGGCTGTTGCTGCAAATCTTTGCTCAGCCGCAGATCGGCCCGGTATTCTTTGAATTCATTCAGCGGCGCGGCGATGACGGTTTTGGCGAAGGTAATTTCAAAGCGCTGTTTGAAAGCATCGAGCGTGATCAGATTGAGCGCGGCGCGCTGGAGGTAGCCCAATGAGCCCGCCCTTTGCGCTCACGAAAATCCACCATGTTGCCTATCGCTGCAAGGATGCGAAGGAGACGGCGGATTGGTATGCGCGGGTGCTCGGCACGACGTTCACAACTGCATTTGCGGAGGATCATGTGCCGTCGACCGGGGCCTATGACCCCTACATGCACATCTTCCTCGATTGCGGCGGCGGCAACGTGATCGCGTTCTTTGAGCTGCCCAAGCAGCCGCCGATGGGCAAGGATCCGAACACGCCCGCGTGGGTGCAGCATATCGCTTTTGAGGTGTCGTCGGTCGACGAGCTATTGACCGCGAAGGCGCATATCGAAGGCGAGGGGGTCGAAGTGCTTGGCCCGACCTTCCATGGCATCTTCCGCTCAATCTATTTCTTTGACCCGAACGGCCACCGACTGGAGCTCGCCTGCAACATTGGCACCGAGGAGCAATATGCCGAGCTGCGTCGGGTTGCGCCGATGATGCTGGAGGAGTGGAGCATGACAAAGAAAGCACCGCGTCACGCCGAATGGTTGCATATCGACCCCGAACAGGCGACAGCGTCAGAATGAAATTAGCAAGCTTGAAACATGGACGCGACGGCCGGTTGGTCGTGGTGTCCGATGACCTCGCCTGGTGCGCCGATGCGCGCCACATTGTGCCGACATTGCAGATGGCGCTGGATATGTGGGACCGGGTAGCGCCGCTGCTGCACAACCTGTCCACTGACCTCGACCATGGCGTTATCCCGCGGGAGCGTTTTCATGAGCGTGACGCGGCTTCGCCGCTGCCGCGTGCCTATCAATGGGCAGATGGCAGTGCCTATGTGAACCATGTTGCCTTGGTGCGGCAGGCGCGCGGTGCGGAGTTGCCCGATAGTTTCTGGCACGATCCGCTGATGTATCAGGGCGGCAGCGACGGTTTTCTTGGCCCGCGCGACTCGATCCCGCTTGCCGACGCAAGCTGGGGCTGTGAGATGGAGGCCGAGGTTGTCGTTGTGACTGGTGATGTGCCGCAAGGAGCGAGTGCGGCTGAGGCGCGCGATGCGATCTTACTGGTCGGGCTGACCAATGATGTGTCGCTGCGCAATCTGATCCCGGGCGAATTGGCCAAGGGGTTCGGGTTTTTTCAATCCAAGCCAGCCAGCGCGATGTCGCCGGTGTTTGTGACGCCTGATGCTTTGGGTAAGCGGTGGAATGGCGGCAAGTTGAACGGCTTGCTAAACGTAGATTATAATGGAGCACCGCTGGGCCGGGTCAATGCCGGGGTCGACATGACCTTTGATTTTGGGCGACTAATTGCCCATGCGGCGAAAACGCGCCCGCTATGTGCAGGAACTATCATCGGATCGGGCACGGTCTCCAACCGCGACCTGGATGGCGGCCCGGGCAAACCGATCAGCGAAGGCGGGCAGGGCTATTGCTGTATCGCCGAGGTGCGCACGGTCGAAACCATTCGCAGCGGCGAAGCCACAACGCCATTCATGAAAGCGGGTGACCGGGTAAAAATCTGGATGGAGGATGACAAGCATCATCCCATTTTCGGCGTCATCGAACAGGATGTCGTCGCCGCGTAAATGATACCGGGCGGACGCGAAAGCGCCGCCCCTTCGATTGAACGAAGGGACGGCGCCAGACGCTGGTGATGTACCCCGCTACTTAACCAGCGCGTCCTTGATGTCGCAGGCCGCCGGGCCGAGGATGACGATGAACAGCACCGGCAAAATGAATAGAATCAGCGGCACGGTCATAATCGCTGGCAGACGTGCGGCTTTTTCTTCGGCACGCATCATCCGCTCGTTGCGGAACTCGGCGGACAGCACGCGGAGTGCGGAGGCCAATGGCGTCCCGTATTTCTCAGTCTGGATCAATGTCGTTACGACGCCGCGGACTGCCTCGAGATTGACGCGGTAGGCGAGATTGTCGAATGCTTGACGCCGTTCGGTGAGAAAACCAAGTTCGATAGACGCGAGCGCAAATTCTTCGCCGAGATCGGGATAAGCCTTACCCAGTTCGCGAGAGACGCGGGCGAAAGCAGAGTCAACAGTAAGACCGGCTTCGGCGCAGATAACGAGCAGATCGAGCGCATCTGGCAAACCCTTACGGATTCCATCTGTGCGTTTGGACCGCTTGTTGTTCACCCAAAGATCAGGCCCCTTATAGGCGAGCATCAGCGGCACGGCGAACGCACCAAGCTTTTTCAGGGGACCCCAATCGGGCACAATGTCGATGCCGTAAATCAGCAGGCCAGCAATGAGGCCGACAATGATCGGAGCAACCATCCGGGCAAAGATGATCGTGAATGCCATGTCTTTTGACCGGATGCCGGCCTGTGCCAAGCGTTTTTGCACGTCGGCAAGCTGTTCATCTTGAAGCACTTTCAAAGACGAAAGTATGCCGCGCATTTGCTGTGCAGTTTCATTCTTGCGTACCAGCTTGGCGCGGCGCTTTGCAGCGGGCGCGGTGATCCCCGCCTTTAGCTGTTCACGTCGTTCGTTGAGCGATTTAACGCGCTTGATCATTGGATCGCGGACGGTCGAAGCCGTGTAGATTGCGACAACAATCGCGACGACTCCGACTGCGGCCAAGATCGTCGCCACCCAGATGACGTCGACGCCCATCAGCATAACTGCCGGCATGGAAGGAGGAAGGGGAGCTTGCATGGTTTGTCCTCTCCCGCTCAGATTTCAAAGCTGATCATTTTGGCCATGATGCCAACGCCGATGCTCATCCACACCAGCCCGCCAAGGCCAGCGATCATCGCCCGTTCGTCATAGAGTTCACCGGACCACGGGAAAAACGCGGCGGTGTAATCCGGGTTCATAAACGTCACGAGTATGAAGACCATGAACGGTAAGGCACCAACGATCCACGCTGAGGCCTTAGCTTCGGACGACATCGCCTTAATCTTTAGCTTCATTTGCGCGCGCTTACGCAGCACTTCAGACAAGTTCCCCAGCGTTTCAGCGAGGTTGCCCCCGGTTTCGCGCTGAATGGCCATTGTTATGCAGAAAAATTGGAATTCCGGTGTGCACAGCACGTCGGCGGTTTCCTGTAGCGCGGCGTCCATACTTTTGCCGATACGGACGCGCTCAATAACCTGTTTAAACTCGATGCCGACTGGCCCTGGGACTTCGCTGGCCACCGCCTGCAACGTCTCAGCAACTGGCAAGCCTGAGCGCAAACCGCGCACAAGCAAGTCGATGGCATCGGGGAAGCGGGCGGTGAATTGGCCAACCCGCTTGTTGATTAGCCGGCCAACATACATGTGTGGTAGGCCGAAGCCGATCACGACACCAACCAATATGGCCAACAGCGACGGGGCGCCGAAAGCCATGCCGATCAGTGTCACGAGCAGCGCGATCCCAGCGTTCACCATCGCAAAGTTGCGCAATGTCCATGTCTTACCTGTGCGTCGCAGGCGCAGAGCGAGCTGTTCAGGTTTTGGTATCAGCTTGACCAGGCCGCCGTCATTGCCCGGCAGTCGCTGGGCAATGGTGCGGCGCATCTGGGCGGCGAGCGCGGCTTCGTTCGACGATGAATAGCGTTCGCGGATCACGGCCATGCGGCGCGTTGCCGCCTTGCCGACATCTGGGCCGGAAAAAAGGATAATGATCACGAATAGGAGGAACAGCCCTCCTGCAATCGCCAATGTCATCCCGTCCATATCCGTCCCTATCCCGTCCTGCGCTGGTCGGTGAAAGCGGGCGGCGTCGATCCGCCCCCCCGCTCAATCACTCGATCAGGCTTTGGCTTTCTTTTTCGGCATCATCGCGCCGAGCTTGCCAAGCAATGAGCCACCTTTGGCTGGCGCAGCAGCAGCTGCAGCGCCTTCGGCATCGTCATCGATACTGGCCAGAACCAAGGTCATCATCTCGTTGATCGCTGCGCCCACTTTGGTGCCCGCCGCTGATTCAGCGACGGTTTTGCCAAGTTTGGCGGCCTTGATCGTCGATTTGGAATCGAACGGAATGACCACATCAATGGCGCGTTCAATCGAGTTTTCAAAGTCCTTGCGCGATATTTCGGATGGGGTCGTCGGCACCTTATTGGCCACAACGACGATCCGGGCACCGGGTGCGTTCTGTTTGAGCGCAGCAATCAGCCGGATTGAATCGCGGGCACCAGCCAGCGTCAATTCGGTGGCCACCACGACCGACTGGGCATCGACCAGCAGATGCGGAAATTGGACCAGCATGTGCCGCGGCAGATCAATGACCGTCGCTTCAAAGGCATGGTGCATTTCTGCGCGGAGCTGGAACAGTGCGGCACCATCGCTCAGCATCGGTTGCGTGACCGGTGCCTCGGCGGAGAGGATTGCGAGCTTGTCGTTTGCGCGGACCATTGCCCGTTCGATGAACAGCCCGTCAATCCGTGACGGATTGTCGATGGCGTCGATCAGACCGCGGCCAGGCTCCAAATCCATCGCCAAAGCACCGGTGCCGAAATGGATGTCGAGGTCCAGCAGACCGGTGTGCCGTTTAGCCTTATTGCCCAAAATCCACGCCAGCGACGTTGCCAGGGTCGTCGCACCAACACCGCCGCGCGTGCCAACAACGATGCTCAGCAGATGCATAGATGCGGCCGAGGCCTCTGTCTGGCGCGGGGTGGCCAGCATCGCCTGAGCATTGAGCAAGGTGTCCCGCACCTGTGCGGGGAAAATTGGCTTGAGCAAGTAATCCTGAATGCCACTAGCGACGAGATCTCGGAACAGGCGCACATCGTTCACCTGGCCCATCGCGATCACAACGGTGCCCGGCTCACAGACTTCGGCAAGGCCGTTGATGTCGTTGATCGGATCACTTGATTCCGAGAGATCGACCAGCAGTATTTGCGGGCTTGGTGCGACGGACAGTGACTGCACAGCGTTGCGCAAGCCGCCCTTGTGGCACTTTTCCATTTCCCAGCCCATGTCAGTGATGACCGGGCGCAGGATGTCGAGCGTGTCGTCGTCGCACACATAAGCCGCGAAAGGATCACGCGTAGCCGATTGGCCCATGCGGAAGGGGGCGTTCATCAGCGTCCTCCCCCGCCTGGAGGCGCCGCGCCTGTCCCACCAACATCTTGGGTGGTATTGACTGTACCGCGCACACCGCCGTTGTTCGACGGCAAGCTGCCACCGCTGGTCGATGCGCTGCGGCGATAGCTTTGGACGGCATTGGATGCGGTGAGCGGATCGTTGCTACGATCACTCTGGCCGCGCACCAGATCCAGCGGGTCGGCAACCATTGCCGCCATGTTTGAATTGGTCGCGCAGCCATAGTTTGAGGTGGTCGTGCTGTTAAAATCCGTTGCCGAGGTCGTGCGCCAGTTCGGGCAGCCATCGACGCGTGCAGTCGCGCGGCTGATGATGATCCGGACATGGCCTGGCGCGATGGCGCCGGGCGTAATTGGGGCGTTATCGGACAGCATCAGGCCCTTGCGGCGCAGCAATTCGTCCACAGCATCGCGGACCGGACGGGCACCGAACGAGGCGCTATCGTCCACGGTGACGCGGTCGCCATATTGGACGTCCATCGCGTCGAGCCAGTCGGATACCCGGCGCAGCTCGGTTGGCGCGAGCTCACCGCCGGAAAACGCAGCGTCGAACGCGAAATTATGCTGGGTGACAACCGGCTGGTGGACCGATTCAACGCTGCGGTTGATCTGTCCGCCGCCGCCCATGCATCCTGATAGGGCGATGCCCATCATGGCAGTAGAAAGGATGGCAATAGTGCGCATCATGATGCTCCTAGTTGATCGGGCGATTATTGGCGGAAACTGAAGCCAGGGGCCGCGCTATCATTGCGGTCACGGCTGCTGCGGCGGTTGCTGTTGGTTGGCTGGGCCGGTGGTGGCGGCGCCAGCGCCGGGCTCGGCGATTGCGGCAGCACGTTGCGGCCTGGTTGCGCTGCATCCGGGTTTTCCAGCGTCGGCATTGGTCGGCCGGTGCCCGACTGACCATCAGCGATGCTATTGGTCAGCAATCTCTGGCCGGTCGTAGCGTTGCGGAAGCCATCGGTTGGCAACACGATCTCGTTCGCGTTCACCGGGCGCACCAGATACGGGGTGACAACAATTACCAGTTCACTGTCGCCGCGGCGGAAATTGTTCGAGCGGAACAAAGTGCCGAGTATCGGAATGTCGCCCGCACCAGGCGTGCGATCAACGGTTTCCACCGAGCGATTGTTCATCAGACCGGCGATCATGAAGCTTTCGCCCGACCCCAGCTCAACGGTTGTTTCGGCACGGCGGATGGTCAGTGCCGGGATTTCAAAACCCTGCAAGCGGATCGCGCCTTCGCTCGACAATTCCGAGACCTCGGGGCGGACGCGCAGCGAAATACGCCCATTTGACAACACCGTTGGCGTGTAAGCCAGGCTGACGCCGAACTTGCGATACTGGATGATGATCGAACCCGTCAGCGGATCTGGCACCGGGATCGGATACTCACCGCCCGCGAGGAAATCCGCCGTTTCACCCGACACTGTGGTCAGGTTCGGCTGTGCCAGCGTCGTCACCATGCCAGTGCGTTCAGCAAGATCGAGCACGCCAAGCAGGTTAAGCCCGCCGATGTTCCCGCGCAGGGCAAAGCTGGCAGCGTCGAGCAACGGATTGATGGCACCGCCGCCAGCAACCGGCTGTCCAGTCGGATCACCAGGGCCCAGCGGCAAGCGGCGGACGTCTTCGCCGCCGATGGCGCCGATAACATCACGGCCGCGGAACGCACCAAAGACCATGCCGCTGGTATTATCCCGCGACAACAGGTTACCGCCGATATTCTGAATGACCGAGCGGTTCACTTCGGAGATGCGGACCTGCAGATTGACCTGTAGCGGCGTTGCGGTCTGGAGCCGGGAAATAACCCGAGTGCCTTCACCGACAAAGGCGCTGACCAGACGGTCGGCCTCGGCTGCATCTTCTGGAGCACGAACAGTGCCGGTGAGCAGCACAAAGCCGTTCATCGTATTCACCTGAATTTCTGCGTCCGGCATGGCGAGCGCCAGCA
>JANOPV010000323.1:0-5787 GCA_031422035.1 Sphingomonas sp.
CTGCTGCGTTCGGCTTTTCCGGTGAGCGCGCCGGCCATTGCTGACTTTAGCGTGACCGCGCCGACCGATTACCCGGACGGAGCGGAGCAAGCCTATGCCCATATCCAAACCGAATATGTGGACCCGATTGCCCGTGCGCACGGCCTGTCGCTGCGCATTGGTGCGGCGATTGCCAATCATTTCGGGGCGCATGGGTAAGCAGCGCTGAGGTCAGCCTGGTCGGAAGCTGAGCGCGACCCCGTTCATGCAATAGCGCAGACCAGTGGGCTGCGGGCCGTCGTTGAATAAATGGCCGAGATGGCCGCCGCAGCGTGCGCAGTGCACCTCGGTGCGGACCATGCCAAGAGTGCGATCAGACGTCGTGCCGATGCCGCGCGGCAGGGCGCGGAAAAAACTGGGCCAGCCAGTGCCGCTCTCAAATTTTGTAGCGGAGGCGAAGAGCGGCTGATCGCAGCCAGCGCACGCATAAGTGCCGCGCCGATGTTCGTCGACGAGGGCGCTGGTGCCGGGACGCTCTGTGCTGTGGCCGCGCAAGACCGCATAGGCTGCGGGGCTGAGGGTGCGGCGCCACTCGGCATCGGTGCGAGTCAGTGGAAAGGCGGGACGGCGACGTGATACGCTTTGGGCCCATGCGCTCGCGGGGGCGAACATCGCGGTAACAGCCATGGCACCCGCCATGCCAAACAACTGGCGTTTGTTGCGATCGACCATGGGCGTTCCTCCATCAATATAGTCAGGCAATATAGTCCGGCCCGCCACAGAGGGGGGTAAGCGGCGGGCCGGTCGGGTATCCTTGCCTTAGTTCGGCAGGGACACCGCGTTCGTTACATGGATAACGCCATTTGACTGCATGACGTCACCTTGGGTTACAGTCGCGCGGCCGCCACGAGCATCGGTAAGAACGATGGCGTTACGGACCAAACGCGCCGTGAGCGTGCCACCGTTCACTGTGGTCAAACGCGCAGCGCCGCGACCAGCGCGGATCATCCGGCGTAAGTCCGTCGACGTCACCCGACCAGCGACAACGTGGTAAGTGAGGATGCTGGTGAGCGTTGCGCGATTTTCCGGACGCACGAGAGTTTCGACGGTGCCAGCTGGCAAGGCAGCAAAGGCGGCGTTGGTTGGAGCGAACACGGTGAACGGTCCGGCGCTGGCCAGCGTCTCGACCAAACCTGCAGCCTGGACGGCGGCGACCAGCGTGGTGTGATCACGCGAGTTGACGGCGTTTTCTACGATGTTGCGGCTGGGGTACATGGCTGCCCCGCCGACCATGACGGTGCGTTCCTGAGCAACTGATGGTGCGGCAATCATGCCGGCTGTGCCGAGGGCAAAGCCAGCCGCGAGGCTGAGGAGTAGCTTGCGATCCATAAAGACGATCCTTGTTATGCAGCCTCCTGATAGGGGCTGCTGTAACCAGATACGGTGCACCATATGGTGCGGATGCATGCCCGATTAAATTTCTCTGAATTGTGCCGTGGTCAGCACCGGACCGGATGGGCCAGCCCGTCGTGAGCCACCCAACGGCTCAGCCGAAACGGCCACAGTAGCGCCCGATTGTAGCGCCGCCACCAGGGCCGCAGCGGCTGGCATAGCATGTGGCGCTGCCGGATCGAGTATGCCGAGTGATTGCGGCATGCCACTGGCAGGGACCAACCACAATTCGTGCGAATGGATGCCATCCGGCGTGATGCCGACCGCCGTTGCGACGACCCGGTTAGTGCGGTGATCGACGGTCAGGCTGATCGCGCCCGCATCCGGGAGAGCGAGGGTTGCCACCAGCATCGACGCGGGCGCGTCGACGGTCGTTGGCGGCAGCACGTCCGGCGTGCGGAGCGTTACCAACGCGGCCAAAGCCAGCGTTGCCGCCGTCATGACTGCCGCGTAGCCCCGCCACAAGGACATGGACCGGCGCAAGCCAGCGTCATTGTCGTTGGCAGAAACTGGCGGCAGCGCGGCAGCAATCTTGTCCCACAGGCCCGGGTGGTGTTCGCGCTGAGCCGCGTCATCAAACCATGGGGTCAGACGTTCGCGCCAGCGGTCAACTGCAGCAGCAAAGGCTGGGTCGTCGGCGAGCTGGCGTTCAGCGTCTGCTCGTTCGGCACCATCCAACACACCGAGGACATATTCTGCAGCGAGACGTTCGTTCGGGTCATGAAGTGTATCAGTCATCGATCCATACACTCCCGTAAACGCAGCAAAGACCGCCTTATCCCGCTCTTCATCGTGCCAAGCGGCACCGCGGCAGCGTCCGCCAGTTCGCGATAGCTCAGGCCGCCCCAAAAGGCGCTGCGCAGCAGGTGCGCTTGCTGACCGGGCAGTTCCGCCAGGCAAAAATCGAGCCGCCGGTCCTCGCTCAACTGCTCCGCCGCAGCGCCTGGGTCTGGTCGGTGGTCGGCCACCTCCGTTGCTTCATCAAGGACCACCACTGGCCTAACCCGGCGCGCGCGCAGACGGTCAATGGACCGGTTGCGCGCCATCGTTGCTAGCCAGGTGATCGGACTGGCGCGGGTTGCGTCAAAGCGAGCGGCTTCGCGCCAAATCGAGATATAGACCTCTTGCAAAACATCCTCTGCTTCTGCCTCGTCTCCCAAGATACGCACACAGATGCCAAAGAGCTTCGTTGATGTTTTGCGAAAGACCGTTTCAAATGCACTGCGGTCTCCGGCGCCTGCGGACTGCAGGGCGCGTACCAGCATTGCGCGGGACACATCATCTGTGCTGGTTTTCTGCAACAAGGGTGAGGCTCCGCTCCGGCTTGCGACGCCTTTTGCACGGGTTGCGGACAGTGTCGAGGCTCGCCTAAATCACCAGCTGGAAATCTAATATATGTGCAAACGATTGCAAGATGCGCCGCTGCATACGAATGGGGGGTGGACGCCCGGCACTTTAGCTGTGCATCGACTAGGCTCGATAATGGGGATTTATTGATGCGCACCAAGCCTGCTGAAACGCTGTTGCTGTTCGGGGCCACTGGCGATCTCGCGCAGCGGATGCTGCTGCCTAGCCTCGCCGCGCTCGTTGCCGATGATCTGGTGTCGAACAAGTTGCGGATTGTTGGCACCGCGCGGTCTGCGCATGACGATGACAGCTATCGCGCCTTTGCTCGCGAGGCGCTTAACCGGTTTCTGCCAGATGAGCGCAAGGACGCCGATGCGATTGACGCGTTTCTGGCGCGGCTATTTTATCAGCCGCTCGATGCGTCGAAGCCCGACGGGTTCGGGGCGCTGGCTGACAAGGTCGGCGATGTCGGCGATGGGCTCGCCATATTTCTGTCGACCGCGCCGTCGCTGTTTGAGGCAACTATCGCCGGGCTTGATGCCGCCGGGCTTGCTGGCGAGCTAACGCGGATCGGCCTGGAAAAGCCGCTCGGCACCGATCTGGCTTCCAGCCGGGAGATCAACGACGCGGTGTGCGCCGTGTTCCCTGAAGACCGGGTGTTCCGGATTGACCATTATCTCGGCAAAGAGACGGTGCAGAACCTGTTGGCGCTGCGCTTTGCCAATATCCTGTTTGAGCCGCTGTGGAATGCCCAGCATATCGCGCATATCGAAATTACCGTCGCGGAGACGGTGGGGATCGAAGGCCGCGGCGATTTCTACGAGAATACCGGCGCGCTGCGCGATATGTTGCAAAACCATATGCTGCAACTGCTGGCATTGGTGGCGATGGAACCCCCGGGGAGCTTCGATGCCACCGCCATCCGCGATGAAAAGGTGAAGGTACTGCGCGCGCTACGACCGGTTGGGCCAGACGACAGCGTCACCGGCCAATATCGCGCGGGTGCGATTGGCGGCGCAGCGGTGTCGGGCTTCGTCGAGGACTTGGGCCGTGAGAGCGGGACCGAGAGCTTCGTTGCGCTCAAGGCGCATGTCGACAATTGGCGCTGGAAGGGCGTGCCGTTTTTTCTGCGCACCGGGAAGCGGATGCCGGAACGCAAGACCGAAATTGTCGTGCAGTTCCGCCCGATCCCGCACTCTATCTTTGCCGGACAAGGCGCGGCGAGCCAGGCGAACAGTCTTATCATTGGCATCCAGCCGCGCGAAAATGTGCGGTTGAATGTGATGGCCAAGGTGCCGGGACTGGATCGCGGAGGAGTGCGGTTGCGCGAAGTGCCGCTCGATATTTCGATGCCCGACGCCTTTGCCGGCCCGAAAAAGCGGATCGCCTATGAGCGATTGTTGCTCGACCTGATCGAGGGCGACCAGACCTTGTTTGTCCGCCGCGACGAGGTGGAGGCGCAGTGGACGTGGGTTGACGCGATCCGCGCAACCTGGGCCGCGCATGGCATTACACCGAAGCCCTATACCGCAGGGAGCTCAGGCCCGGCGGCATCGGTGGCGCTGACCGAACGGGCAGGAGTGACGTGGCATGAGTGAAGTTAATTCCGCCATCGCCCGCGTGACCGAGCGGATCATCGCCAACAGCCGGGATAGCCGGGCGCGCTACCGCGATCTGATCGCGCGGCAGGGTGAGCGCGGGATCACCCGCAGCCGGATGTCATGCGGCAATCTGGCGCATGGCTTTGCAGCGTCGGAGGGCGACAAGCCAGTTATCCAAGCGCTGCGCGGGCCGAATATCGGCATCGTTACTGCTTATAATGAGATGCTGTCCGCGCATCAGCCCTATGCCCGCTATCCTGAACAGATGAAGCTGTTCGCCCGCGAGGTTGGCGCGACGGCGCAGGTTGCCGGCGGTGTGCCTGCAATGTGCGACGGCGTTACGCAGGGACAGGTCGGCATGGAATTGTCCCTGCTCAGCCGCGACAACATCGCCATGGGCACGGCGATCGCGCTGTCGCACGGGATGTTCGATGCGGTGGCGCTGCTCGGTATCTGCGACAAGATCGTGCCAGGGCTGTTGATCGGCGCGTTGCGGTTTGGGCATTTGCCGACGCTGCTAGTGCCATCAGGGCCAATGCCGTCTGGGCTACCGAACAAAGAAAAGCAGCGGGTGCGGCAACTGTATGCCGAGGGGAAAGTCGGGCGCGAGGAATTGCTGGCTGCAGAGGCCGCGTCTTATCATAGCCCAGGCACCTGCACCTTTTTTGGCACCGCCAACAGCAACCAGATGATGATGGAGCTGATGGGTCTGCACATTCCGGGCGCCAGTTTCGTCAATCCGGGCACGCCGCTGCGCCAGGCGTTGACGCGGGCAGCGGTGCAGCGGCTGGCGGCGCTGGCGGCGGACGGCATGGCGCGGCCATTGGGCGAGTGCGTCGACGAACGGGCGATTGTGAATGCCTGCGTTGGCCTGCTGGCGACCGGCGGATCGACCAATCACGCAATACACCTGCCCGCGATTGCACGCGCGGCAGGGATCCAGATCGATTGGGCGGACCTGAATGAATTGTCGGCGGCAGTGCCGCTAATCGCGCGCATCTATCCCAACGGCTCTGGCGATGTGAACCAATTCCATGCGGCTGGCGGGATGGCCTATGTCATTGCCGAGTTGCTGGGAGCCGGGCTGATCCATGGCGATATAGTGAGCGCGGGCGCGAACGATTTTGCGCGCTTTGCCGAAGCGCCGCAACTGGAGGGTCATAGCGCCGATGGCCCGATTGAGTGGCACCCGGTGGGCGCGTCGGGCAATGCCGAGATGCTGCGCCCGGTGGCCGAGCCGTTCATGGCCGATGGCGGGATGCGGCTGGTGACCGGCAACCTTGGCCGGGCGACGTTTAAGACCAGCGCAGTGGCCGAAGATCGCTGGACCATCGAGGCACCGGCGCGGGTGTTCAGCGATCAGGATTCTGTAGTCGCGGCGTTCAAGGCGGGTGAGCTTGATCGCGAT
>JANOPV010000324.1:0-13877 GCA_031422035.1 Sphingomonas sp.
TTGCTCATCCTTGCTCAGGGCACCGCGCCCGCAGCAGACTGGACCGCCGCTGTTGCGGAGTTTCGCGCCGAACAGGACGGCCTGCGCGTCGGCGGCTCCTTGCCCGACGATGCCGCGATGCAGCGCTGGACCATCGACCGCGGCGACCCGGACCGCCGCGCGCTGCTGGCCATGGTGGTCCGCGATCAGTGGTTGCTCAGCTGGGCGCAGCCGGAAAACATCGTGCTGGCCAACGCGCTCACCCCCTATCGCTCCGCCGTGATCGCGCAAACGACGCGGGCCAACTCTGTCCAGTTACGAGCCATCCTCGACCGGATCGGCTGGTTCGACATCCCGGTGCACGGTGAGGCCGCGAGCCAGGCTGCGTGGCTCATCATCCAGCATGCCGACCACGACCCGGCGTGGCAGCGGGCGATGCTGGCCGCGCTAACCCCGCGCGCCGCTAATGGCCGGTTCCAGCCGCGCTATCTCGCTTATCTGACCGACCGGGTGGCGGTGAATGGGGGCGAGCCGCAAACCTATGGCACGCAGGGGCGTTGCGTTGCGCCGGGCAATTGGGAGTCGTTCCGGATGATTGATCCGGCGACCGTCGGCAATCGGCGCGCCGCCGTCGGCCTGGGCCCCATTGCCGACTATCGCGCGCGGTTTACCTGCCCTTAAACCCCTGCGCGATCACGAACAGTTCGGGGCTGCCCTTGCGGCTCGATGGCGGCTTGCCGTGCTTCACGGTCGCAAAACATTGTTTCAGCCGGATCAGCAGACTGCGGTCGGTACCGCCCTGAAACACCTTGCAGATGAACGCACCGCCAGGGTTCAGCGTTTCAATCGCAAATTCCGCCGCGGCTTCGGCCAAGCCCAGCGTGCGCAGATGATCGGTCTGTTGATGGCCAACGGTGTTGGCGGCCATGTCGGACATCACCAGATCGGGCGCGCAGCCCAGTTCGGCGATCAGCCGCGCCGGCGCCGCATCGTCCATGAAGTCCATTTCGAGCAGGACCACGCCCTCAATCGGGTCAACAGGCAACAGATCGATGCCGACCACAGCGGCGTTTGGCGCGACCCGGCGCACCACCTGTGCCCAGCCGCCCGGCGCGACGCCCAGATCAACCACGCCTTTGACGCCCTTAAGCAGGCCAAATTTCTCGTCGAGCTCAATCAGCTTATACGCCGCCCGGCTGCGATACCCCTCGGCCTTGGCACGGCGGACATAGGGGTCGTTGAGCTGGCGCGACAACCAGCGGGTGGAGGATGCCGTGCGCGACCGGGCGGTCCGCACCCGCTGGCGAACGCCGCCGCCATCGCCTCTGCTACCCGCTACCACGCTCGCCGCTCCCGTTGCTGGCTGGCCATTAGCTGGCGCAGCACTCCTTCGCGGATCCCGCGGTCGGCCACCCCTAGCCGGGCTGCGGGCCAGATGTCACAGATTTCCTCAAAAATCGCACAGCCGGCGACGACCAGGTCAGCGCGCTCCCGCCCGATACACGGCAACTGCTCGCGCTCCGTCAGCGACAGGTCGGCGAGCCGGGTGCAGACATCGCGCATCGTCTGCGTGGGCACGACCAGCCCATCGACCTGCCGCCGGTCATAGGCTGGCAGGTTAAGATAGAGGCTGCCCAGCGTCGTCACCGTGCCGCTGGTGCCCAGCAGGCGCAGCGCCGCATGTTGACCGTCACTCGCGGCCACCAGCCGCTCACGCACTTGGGCAAAATCATCGCGCACCCGGGCGCGCATCTCCCTATAGGCAGCGCGGCGCGCATCGGGATCGTGCGAATCATGCGGCACCGCCTCGGTCAGCGACACGACGCCCCACGGGATGCTCTCCCAATCGCGGACCAGCGGCGGATCGACGCTGTCGTCGATCAGCACCAGTTCGGTTGAGCCGCCGCCAATGTCGAAAATCAGCCCCGGCCCTGGCCCCGCCTCCAGCAGCTGATGGCAGCCCATCATCGCGAGGCGCGCTTCCTCACGCGCGCTGATGACGTCGAGCGCGATGCCGGTGCGTTCGTAGACGCGGGCGACAAATTCGGCACCATTGCCAGCCTGGCGACAGGCTTCGGTGGCGACGGCGCGGGACAGGTTGACCCGTCGGCGTGCCAGCTTGTCGCCGCAAATCGCCAGTGCATCGAGCGCACGCACCATCGCCGCCTCACCAATCCGACCGCTCGCCGCCAGCCCTTCGCCGAGCCGGACGATCCGGGAAAAGGCGTCGATAATGGTAAAGCCGTCAGCGGCGGGGCGGGCGATCAGCAACCGGCAATTATTGGTGCCAAGGTCGATAGCAGCATAAGCGGCACTGCGCTGATAGGGGGTGGTGGCAGCGCTGTGGCCATCATCGCGGTCGCGCACGTCGGTTGGGCGCGTCCCGGGCGTCGCCGCTGCGCCGCCGCCATGATCGGGCTGCCAATCGCCCTGATCCCCCATAACCCACGCCTTGCTGTTATTCTCCCGACCGCGGACGACCCACGCGGGAACTTGAGGCAAGGGCTAAACTCTTGTCATGATGATGGCAAGGCGCGCCAAATAATGGGCCGGCCGGTAGCACAGGGGTGCGCTACCGGCCGGCGACGGCACTGGACGGGGATCAGGGCAAATAACCGTCCGGTGCCGATGCTGTCTCTAAATCCTCAGCAGCGATCGTTGCTGCGGTCGATTGCGCTACCGGCAACCGCGCCAATCACTGCGCCAAGGATGGTGCCAGCGGCACGATCACCCCGGTTGCGGCGATAGCGATCACCCGCGAGTTCGCGTCCGGCGAGCCCACCGACGACTGCGCCAACCACTGCGCCGCCGGTGCCGCCGTCACAGCCGCGATTGTTGCCGCGATAGTCCTGGCGATAGCCCCGCGAGGACTGGTTGTAGTAACCACCGTCATTATAGCCGCGATTGTTGTAGCCCTGGCCGTAGCCATAATTCTGGCCATAGCCTTGGTTGTAGCGTTGCTGGTTGCGATAATAGCGCTGCTGCGCCTCATATTGTCGGCGCTGCTCGCGGCGATAGTCACGCTGGTCATAGCCATCATGGTGATCATAGCCGCCGCGCCGGTCATAATGGTCGCGGCGGTCCTGCCGATAATCACGCCGATCATCACGCCGATCATCACGCCGATCATCACGATAATCGCGGCCATAGCCACGATCATCGTCGCCGCGATACTGCGCAGTAGCAGAGGTGGAGGCAATCCCGGTCAGCGCAGCGGCAACGGCAAGTGCGGCGGTCAATAGGCGTTTCATTACAGCATCTCCCCGTGGCAGCGTCCAATCCGCGTTGGCCTGCCATCATCCCGATCGATAGACTTTGCTGCCCGCTGGTTGAGCCTAAGCTGAACGGGGTTGTTGTCTGAGGTTCAGCTTGACGGGCAGACCTTGGCGAATGCCGCCCACACGCCTAACGCACCAGCGTGCTGCGCATCCTTTCCGCCTTATTGATCCTGCTGTTCATCGGGCCAAATTCCTGGGCGGATACCCGGCGGCCCATCTGGAATGCCACGCAAGCCATCAGCGCCGCTCGCGTCGTCATCCCCGGCGGCCATTTCGGCCCGCTGGAAATCATCGAAGCATGGGCCCTCACCTCTCCGCATAGCGGCTTTGGCGGCTGGTCAGCGATGGCGTTAACCGCGGATCGCCAGTTTCTGCTCATCAGTGATGCGGGACATATTGCGCGCTTTGGCCTTGGCTCCGACGGGCGAATTACCGCCGCGCACATTTCGCCGCTGCTGTGGAGCCGGACGAGCCGCAAGCGGGACCGCGATGCTGAGGCGATGTGGCGCGACCCCGCCAGCGGCCAGAGCTGGATCGCGTTCGAGGGATCGAACCGGATCATGCGGCTCGACCCCGGCCTGACCCGCACCATCGGTGACGCGCGCCCTTGGGAAATGCGCCGCTGGTCGGCCAATGGCGGGCCAGAGGCGATGACCCGGCTGGCCGATGGCCGCTTTCTGATGCTGGCGGAGGGGGCCAATACCCGCACGCTGGGCACCGCCGGTATCCTGTATCCCGGTGATCCAACCGACAGCGGGCGGGAGGATCATGTCCGATTCGGCTATCGCAGCTGGGGCATGGGGAAACTGACCGACGCCGCCACCCTGCCTGACGGGCGCGTGCTGCTGCTCCACCGCCAGATCAGCCCGTGGCGCTGGTTCACCTCAACGCTGGCGATTGGCGATCCGGCCGGCATTGCCGACAATCAAAGCTGGACCGCTGCCCCGCTCGCCGCCATCGGCCAGCCGCAGCTGAGCGATAATTTTGAAGCGCTCGCCATCGCCCCGCACCCCCGCGGGATCAGTATCTGGCTGGCCTCGGACGATAATTTCAACAGGCTGCAACGCAACCTGTTGATCCACCTGCTGCTGCCGTGGGACGCGTTGCCACCGCGTTAGGCCGGCGTGGAGATGAAAACTACGCATTCGCTTGGCGCTAGAACACAAAAAAGGCGGCCGCATTAGCGGGCCGCCCCTTTGCGCTCGGCGCTGTGCCTGAGTTAGGCAGCGATAGCGGTTGCCGCGATCTGCTTTTTGCCAATATCGCGCTTGAGCCGACGCGCCTTTTGCGAGAGCAGCTCGTCCTTGGTCTTCAGCAGCCAGTTATCCAGCCCGCCATTATGCTCGACAGAGCGCAGACCGTGGGTAGAAACCCGCAATTTATAGCTCATGCCCATGATGTCCGACATCAGGGTGACATTATGCAAGTTCGGCAGGAACGTGCGCTTGGTCTTATTGTTGGCGTGGGAGACATTGTTGCCTACCATACGGCCCTTGCCGGTAAGTTCGCAGACGCGCGACATGATGACTAAACCCTTGGCTATACGCAGATGGTGCGGGAAAGGCTGGGCAACTAACCGTGCGTTACAGATTCGTCAAGCGCGACAAGCCGGTTAGTCCAAGCTAAATCGCGCTGATGGCCGTCTTTCCGCCCTCTCCCTTCATGGCCCGCGCGCTTGAACTCGCCGCCGGTGCCGCCCGCGCGGGTGAGGTGCCGGTCGGCGCGGTCGTTGTGCGCGATGGCATCATCATCGGTGAAGGGGCCAATGCGCCGCGCGCCACCCATGATCCCACCGCCCATGCTGAGATCATCGCCATCCGCGGCGCTGCTGCCACGCTCGGCAATGAACGGCTCGACGGCTGCGACCTGTGGGTCACCCTGGAGCCATGCGCGATGTGCGCCGGGGCGATCGCCCACGCCCGCATCGCCCGGCTGTATTTTGGAGCGGAGGACGCAAAGGGCGGCGCGGTGCTCCACGGCCCCCGCCTGTTCGACCAAGCGACCATCCACCACCGGCCGGAGGTCTATGGCGGGGTGGCGGAGGCAGCGGCGGCGGCGTTGCTACGCGACTTTTTTCGCGAACGGCGCGGTTGAACCCTTTGCCGCGATGTGCGTTACTCCCCCGGATTAGGCCACCGGCCTTGACCAGAGCGAGGGATGCATCATGGAAAAGCACGGCGAAGAGGTGCAGGTCACCGAAACCGAGGCGAGCGGCGGGGTCAAACATCATAATGTCCGCATCGTCCTGATGGTCTCGCTATTGCTGACCATCGGTTTACTCAGCGCCATCTGGATTTTCGGCGCGGCGATGACGCCCTGACAGCGACGATCAAGGCGGCTAGGGTCGCCCGGTGCCCGACTCCACCCTTCGCCTCCACGACAGCTGGCGCACCCCGCTCGCCGCGCATTTCGCCAGCGCCGAGATGCAGGCGCTCAAGGCGTTCCTCGCCGCCGAGCGCGCGGCTGGCAAGATCATCCACCCGCGCCCCGCCGACTGGTTCGCCGCGCTCGACCTGACCCCGCTCGATCAGGTCCGCGTCGTCATTCTGGGCCAGGATCCCTATCACGGCCCGGGCCAGGCGCATGGGCTGGCGTTCAGTGTCCAGCCCGGCGTGCGGGTGCCGCCCAGCCTCAGGAACATCTACAAGGAACTCCACACCGACCTCGGCATCGCGCCAGCGCCACACGGCCACCTCGTCCATTGGGCACAGCAGGGCGTGCTCCTCCTCAACAGCGTGCTGACGGTCGAGGAGGGGCAAGCGGCCTCCCACCAAAAGCGCGGGTGGGAGGGGTTTACCGATGCGGTCATCGCGCTAATTGCCGCGCAGAGCCGACCGGTCGTGTTCCTCCTTTGGGGTGCGCATGCCCAGAAAAAGGCCGGACACGTGAACAGCGCCCGCCACCTGATCCTCACATCCGCCCACCCCAGCCCGCTGTCTGCGCACACCGGCTTCCTCGGCAGCCGCCCGTTCAGCCAGGCCAATGCGTTTCTGGAGGCGCACGGGATGCCGCCGGTGGATTGGGCATTGCCGGACCTCGCATAAACTGGCTAGCGTTCCCACTCTGTTCACGCTAACCCAGCCGTATGGCCAAAGCAAAACGCCTTTATGTCTGCAACGCGTGCGGCGGCACGCAGCCCCGCTGGCAGGGGCAGTGCGCCGATTGCGGCGAATGGAACACGCTGGTCGAGGACGCACCGGTCACCACATTCTCGCAAAAGCATGACCTGTCGGGCGGCGGTCGCGCCATCCTGCTCGAACCGCTGATCGGCAGCGACGCGCTTCCCGCCCGGCTCTCCAGCGGCATTGCCGAGTTTGACCGCGCGCTGGGCGGCGGGCTGGTGGCGGGCTCGGTCAGCCTGATCGGCGGCGATCCGGGCATCGGCAAGTCCACCCTGCTGCTGCAAGTCGCCGCCCGCCTCGCGCTCAACGGCAAAAGCGCGGTGTATATTTCGGGCGAAGAGGCCACCGCGCAGGTGCGCTTGCGCGCTCAGCGGCTGGGCTTTGCCAATGCCCCCGTCACCCTCGCCGCCGCCACCTCAGTGCGCGACATCCTGACCACATTGAGCAGCGGCGCCGCACCCGACTTCCTCGTTATCGATTCTATCCAGACGATGCACAGCGACCTGATCGACGGGGCACCGGGCACGGTCAGCCAGGTGCGCGCGTCGGCGCAGGAGCTGATTCGCTTTGCCAAGGATCGCGGCACCGCTCTCGTGCTGGTCGGCCATGTGACGAAGGATGGCAGCCTGGCTGGCCCCCGCGTGCTCGAACATATGGTCGACACCGTGCTGGCCTTTGAGGGCGAGCGCAGCCACCAATATCGCATCCTGCGCAGCGTCAAAAACCGCTTTGGCGGTACCGACGAAATCGGTGTGTTTGCGATGGCGAGCGCGGGGCTGGAGGAGGTATCCAACCCCAGTGCGCTGTTCCTCACCGACCGCGGCGGCGATGTTGCGCCCGGCACGGCGGTGTTCCCGGCGTTGGAGGGCACCCGCCCGGTGCTGGTGGAAATCCAAGCGCTTACGCTGCGCCTGAGCAGCGGCGCGACCCCGCGCCGCGCGGTCGTCGGTTGGGATGCGGGGCGTCTCGCCATGATCCTCGCGGTACTGGAGGCGCGCTGCGGCCTGTCGCTGTCCAACGCCGAAGTCTATCTCAACGTCGCGGGCGGTTACCGGCTGACCGACCCCGCCGCTGACCTCGCTGTTGCCGGGGCGATCGTTTCCGCCTTTGCCGAGCGCCCGCTGCCCGCCGATGCCGTGCTGTTTGGCGAAGTCGCGCTATCAGGCGAGCTGCGCGGCGTCGCCCATTCGGGCCTGCGCCTGCGTGAAGCGGCCAAGCTGGGTTTCGCCCGCGCGATTATCCCCACCCAAGGTGCTGGCGATGCCCCATTGCGGGTCGAAAGCCACGCGCGCCTTGTTGATGTCGTTGACCGGCTGCTGGGGAGAGGATAGCGGGCTAAGGCTGAGAGCCCGTGGCTGGCGTGGTCGAGGTTTGAAGCGATTTGGTTCAGAGCGAGGAGGCAAGGCGCAGTCATATGCCAATATTACTAGGCTTGCCGACGCGGCTCTGGGCCAAATCGGTCAAACCCCCTTGGGGCATCGAAATGGCGGCGCCTGTGAGCCGACGCGGCCTTGCCTGTAGCACCACTACAGGCAGCGTCCACGCCAACCCACAGGCATTGCCATTTCGATGCCTCGATCACGCCAGCCACGGGTTCTCAGCCTGACATGTCCGGTCTTACTGCCTTTGACATCCTCGTCCTGTTCATCCTCGCCGGATCTGCCGTGCGCGGCGTCATGCGCGGGTTTACGCAAGAGGTGATCGCGCTAGCGGCGCTGGTCGCCGCATTGTTCGCGCTCCGCCTGTTCCACACGCCGTTTAGCTTGTGGCTGTCCGAAGTCGTCGGCACCGAAAGCGGCGCGGCGATGCTTGGCTTTGGCCTCATCGTCGGCGGCATCTGGGGCGGCGGGAAGATTATTGCCGCGCGGGTTGGCGCCCGGACCAAAAAGTCGGCCATTGGCGGCTTTGATCGCCTACTCGGCGGCGGCTTTGGCCTCCTGAAAGGGCTATTGATCGCCAGCGTCTTCTACATGGTGTTCACCCTCGCCTATGACGTCGCCTTTGGCGCGGAGGCACCGCGCCCGGCCTGGATGCGCGACAGCCGCACCTATCCGCTGATGCGCGCCACAGGCTCCGCGCTGTCAGGCGTGATCGCCGAGCGGATCGGCGCGCGGGAGGCTGCGGGCGGGGATGCGGCAACGCCTGATCCGGACGCGCAATGAGTGCGCTTTACAGCGCAGCGCCATGAGCGCGCTCTACAGCACGGCCATCCTCCGGCTGGCGGTGGCTAGCGCCGCTTATCCGCCGCTTAGCTCTCCCGATGCCCGAACCGAACGCCGCGCGGTCCCCTGCGGCAGCCGCATCATCCTCGACCTCGCTCTCGACGACCAAGGCCGGGTGCAGGCCATCGGCTTTGCCATCACTGCTTGTGCCATTGGCCAGGCCGCAGCGGCATTGCTCGGGACCAGCATCGTCGGGCATGACGCCGCCACGCTGACCATCGCGCACGACGCACTCGCCCGCTGGTTCGCCCAGCCGGACGCGCCCACGCCCGCTTGGCCGGGGATCACCGCGCTCGCCCCCGCCCGCGCCTATCCGGCCCGCCACGGCGCGGCGCTGTTGCCCTTTTCGGCGGCGGCAGCGGCGGCATCGGCAGCCAGTGCCAGACAAGCCGCCGCGTGACTGACGCCCAATGACCGACGCGCTCGGCGAGTTCACCATCCTGCTGGGCGCGGCGCTGATCTGCGTGCTGCTGTTTCGCAAGCTCGGGCTCGGCGCGGTGCTCGGTTATCTCGTCGCCGGGGCGCTGGTCGGGCCGCAAGGGTTCGGGCTGGTCGGCGGCGGGGAGAGTAAGCTGCAATTCGCTGAACTCGGCATCGCGCTGCTGCTGTTCCTCGTCGGCATGGAGCTGTCCCCCGACCGGCTTTGGCGGTTGCGTAAAGAGATATTCGGCCTCGGCATCGCCCAAGTCCTGTTGTGCGGGGTCGCGCTGTTCATCTTTCTGCTCTTCACCATGGGGTTCAGTTGGGCGGCGGCGCTGGCGCTGGCCATGCCGCTGGCGCTGTCCTCCACCGCGCAGGTGCTGCCGGGGTTGAAACAATCGGGCCGCATCAACTCGCCCTTTGGTGAACGCGCTTTCTCGATCCTGCTGCTCCAGGATTTGTCGCTGGTCCCGCTCATCACCATCATCGCCGCCATGTCGCGCGCGCCGGTGGACCCATCCGCACCCTCAGGGCTGCTCATGGCGGTCTATACCGTCGGCGCGATCATCGGCCTGGTCATCGCCGGACGGCTGATTCTCAATCCGTTGCTCAAACTTGTCGGGCGGGTCGGCGACCGTGAATTATTCGTTGTCGTCGGGCTGTTCGCGGTCCTTGCCAGTGCCGGACTGATGCACGCGCTGCACCTCTCCATCGCGCTCGGGGCCTTCATCGCTGGGGTCATGCTCGCCGATTCGCCTTATCGGCACGAACTGGAGCTCGACGTCGAACCGTTCCGCTCGATCCTCCTTGGCCTGTTCTTCCTCGCGGTGGGCATGCTGCTCGATCTCAACGTCATCGCCGCCCGCCCGCTGGAGGTGCTCGGCCTTGCGGCGGCGCTGGTGGCGATCAAAACCGGCGTGATCTGGAGCGTCGCGCGGATGTTCGGGATGCCGGGGCGACCCGCGCTCGCGCTCGCGCTGTTGCTCAGCCAGGGCGGCGAATTCGGCTTTGTCCTGTTCACCCAGGCGCGCGATGCCTTCCTGATCGCACCCGAAGCCGCCAGCCTGTTTGGCGCGGTCGTCACCCTGTCGATGGTCTCCACGCCGTTCCTGATGCTGTTCGCCCGCCGCCTTGAATATACCCCCGGCGCAAACGCTGCCGACCTTGATGGGCCAGACGCAGCGCCGAATGGCCGCGCCATCGTCGTCGGCTATGGCCGGTTCGGGCAAGTGGTTGCGCAGATGCTGCACGCGGTCGATTGCTCGGTCACCCTCATCGACCGCAAACCGCAACAGATTGAGCTGTCGGGGCGCTTTGACGTCAAAGTCTATTATGGCGACGGCCTGCGTCTCGACGTGCTGCGCCAAGCGGGGGCCGCAGAGGCGCAGATGATCGCCTTTTGCACCGATGATAAGGGCCTGACCAAAGCGGCGCTTGACCATATTGCCGCCGCCTTTCCCCATGCACGCCTGCTCGTCCGCACTGTTGACCGGCGGCACCTGATTGCGTTGGCGGGTGCACCGATGCATTTCGCGGTCCGCGAAGTCTATGAAAGCGCCATCGCCATGGGCCTTTCGGCGCTCCAGACCATCGCCATCGCTCCGGAGGAAATCGACCAGGCCGAGCGCGCGGTGCGCCAGCTTGATGAAGCGCGCCTGGCCGCCCAGATGGAAAGCGGCGACATCACCGCCGGGCGCGAACTGCGCTTTACCGAAGGGCCGGGCCCGCGCCCGCGTGACGTGCTGGAACAGCTGGCTGACCGTTTGGTGCGCGAGCGTGGCTGAACGCCGGCTCATCGCTATAGCCGCGCTGTCCGCCGCCATCGCTATCGCCGCAGGGGCCTTTGGTGCGCATGCCGCTGCCACCCCGCTGGCCGCAGACTGGCTCCGAACAGGCGGGTTTTATCAATTAGTTCATGCAGTTGCGGCCTTATTGCTAGCATCGCGCCACCCCCGAATCGCGGTCACTCTGCTGCTGGGCAGCGCGTGGTTCGCGCTCACCCTCTATGCCATGGCGCTGGGTGCACCGCGCTGGTTTGGGGCGCTGACACCACTCGGCGGAATGGTCATGATCAGTGGATGGCTGGCGCTCGCTTGGATAAACTGTAAATCATTGAAATAATATGATAATATATGCCTAATGGGGCTCGGCATCGAGGAACGCAATAACATCATCTACTTCCACCAAGTCGTTCAAATAGGTCTCACCAATCCCGCGCGCCAACAAAAATGGCACCCGGCCACCCCGCGCCTTTTTATCATGCGCCATATGCGCAGCCAGCACTGCGCCGCTGTCGCTGACCCCCGCCGCCGCCAACCCATCGGGCAGGCCAACACTGCGCAAATGCGCCGCCACCCGCTCGGCATCCGCCGCCGAGCATAGCCCCAGCCGCACGGAATAACGGAACGCCAGCGCACACCCCGCCGCCACCGCCTCACCATGCAACAACCGGTCCGAAAATCCCGTCGCGGCTTCCAGCGCATGGCCAAAGGTGTGGCCAAGGTTGAGCAGCGCCCGCCGCCCCGTTGTCTCACGCTCATCATCGGCGACGATAGCGGCCTTGGCAGCCACGCTGGTCAGGATCGCATGGCTGCGCGCGGCGGCATCGCCAGCCAGCAGCGCCTGCCCATTGGCTTCACACCAGGTGAAAAAGTCGGGACGGTCGATCAGCCCATATTTGACGACCTCCGCATAGCCCGCCCGCGTTTCGCGCGGCGGCAGCGTATCGAGCACCGTCGGATCGATCAGCACAAAGCTTGGCTGATGAAAGGCCCCAACCAGGTTTTTGCCCGCAGCGCTGTTGATCGCAGTCTTGCCTCCGACCGACGAATCCACCTGTGCCAGCAATGTCGTCGGCACCTGGATAAACCCGCAACCGCGCTTCAATATTGCCGCCGCAAAGCCGGTCAGGTCACCGATCACGCCGCCACCCAGCGCAATGATAGTGTCCGACCGCTCTACGCCCCGCGCCAGCAACGCGTCGGTCAGCGATGCCAGGCCATCCCAGCTCTTGGTCGCTTCACCCGCGGGCACGATGATTGGGTCGACGGCTATGCCGCCACGCGCCAGCGCCGCTATGAGCCGTGGTAACTGAGCCCGCGCGACATGCGTATCGGTCACCACAATCGCCCGTCCGCGCTTCACCCATGGCCCGAGATGGCGGTCTGCGGCGTCGAGCGCATTATCCTCGATACAGATGTCGTAGCCGCGCTCGCCAAGCGCCACGGAAACCAGGGTCATATTTTAACTCCGTAACTCTTCAGCGCGGTGATGATCGCATCGACGGTGCGGTCATGTGGCCCTTGCACAGAATGCACATGGATCTGCGCCTGCGCATAGGCGGCCCCGCGCTGTTCCAGCAATGCGCTCAACACCGCCTGCGGGTCGCGACCGTGCAACAGCGGACGGTGGCTGCGCCGCGCCACCCGCTCCACCAGCACCGCGATGGGCACGTCCAGCCACACAGCAACGGCGCTGCCGAGGATCGCGGCGCGGGTATCATCCTGCGCAAAAGCGCCGCCGCCGGTCGCCAGCACCATCGGCGGACCCGCCAGCAACCGCGCAATTACGCGGCGTTCGCCATCTCGAAAATGCGCCTCGCCAAAACGGTCGAAAATCTCGGCCACCGTCAGGCCTGCAGCCTGTTCAATCGCATCGTCAGCATCGGCAAAGGGGCGGCCCAGGCGTTGCGCGAGGCGGCGGCCTACCGTCGATTTTCCAGCACCCATCATGCCCACCAGCACGATCGAGCGCTTCGCGATCACCGGCATTGGCGCGGGCGCAGGCATGGAGACCCTGGTCATAATGATTGATGCGCTAGCGGTGGACGGCGAGGCGTGCAAATTTTGCTGCATGGCGCACTGCATCGCGCGGGGCATGCTCAACGAACTAGAACTAATCGACCTAGCCATTGCGCTGGCCCCGCCGGTCCCGTTAAAGGATATATTATGGGCAATGGCCCGCAAGCGGCGATAAGGGTTGCGAGTGGCGCGGACAGGCAAAACACAGGCGAAAGGCGGGCACCGCAGGCGCTGGGCAACTTTGGTGGCCAGCACCGCGATGGTCGTGATCCTGCCGATAGCGGGGCCGGTTGCCGGACAGGAATCGATCCTGCCGCCCGGGTTTGAGCAGCCACGTCCGCAAACGCCGAGCCCACGACCGACACCAGCGCCGCGGCCAACGCCTGCGCCTAGACCAGCGCCGCCAACCGCACCGCGTCCTGCACCCACCGCACCGCGTCCTGCACCAACGCCAGCGCGACCTGCGCCCACGCCGGTGCGTCCGACGCCGGCACCGCGGCCGGCCAGCCCATCAGCACCAACCCCCGCGCCGCCCGCAGCGCCGACACCTGCACGGACGCTACCGCCGGGCGATCCTGGCACGACGACACCCGGCCCGCGTCCCCTGACGGTGCCGATTGCACCGGCGCTGCGCCCGCTGCCCGGGGCACCCGCCGCACCCGGCACAACGCTGCCCGGCGAAGGTGGAGCGCTCACCGCCGCGCCGCCGCAACGCTATGACCTACCACCTGGTTCCAGACGATTGCTCACCCGCATCGGGCCATTGACCGCCGAAACAGGCGGACTGGCTGCTACCGCTTATGGCAATCGCGGCGGTCGCTGGCTCTCTATCCTGATGCGCGAAGTGCGCCGCCCGCTGGTCTCTCGCTGGGGCCACATCCTGCTGCGTCGCAGCTTGCTATCGGCAACCGACACCCCGACCAACATCAACGGCGCTGATCTGGCAGCGGCACGCGCACTGTTGCTGCTGCGGATGGGCGAAGCGCGGGCGGGCCGGTTGATCGTCCAGTCGGTGGATACCTCACGCGCAACGCCCGCTTTGCGCAGCGCCGCACT
>JANOPV010000325.1:0-11109 GCA_031422035.1 Sphingomonas sp.
CATCATATCCAGACGCTCACCGGCGTATCGGACCGAGTGCGGCAGTCGCAAGCACGGGCCAATCAGGCCGAAGGCAATGCGATACAGGTCCGCATGGAATTGCAGGCCGATTGCTATGCCGGGGTGTGGGCGGCAACCGCGATCAGCGCGATAGTGCCGCAGCCCAGCCGCCGTCCGAGTAGGAGCGGCAACAAACCGATCAGACTGCCGAGACCGCCGCCACCGCCGCCGCCAAAGCCGCCGCCGCCACCGCGGCCAAGATCGCGAATATTGTCGCCGTCATAATCGTCGAGCCGCATGCATTTTTCCCCTCAACCGCGCGGGCTTTCGCACACCCATAGTGCAGCTTAGACGAGGCTAAAGCGAAAATGAACTGCAATCGACACGGCGCGTAGACGCCGGGGTGAGCGCCAGTCGCGGCGTGCAGATGATTGACCTTGCGCGCGCGCTGGAGGATGGCGGCGGTGCTGAACTCTATCCGTGCAGGAGCGCATCCGATGGCCACCCTCTCGCTCACCCCTGACCTGTCTGGCAAGGTCGCGCTGATCACCGGTTCGACCAGCGGCATTGGTCTGGGCATGGCGCGGGCTTTTGCTGGCGCAGGCGCAGCGGTGATGATTAACGGTTTTGGTGATGCCGACGCCATCGCAGCGATGGTCGCGGAGCTGGCGGCATTGAACGGCGGGCGGGCCAGCCATCATAATGCGGACATGGCGAAGCCCGCCGCCATTCGCGCGATGGTCGCAGATTGCGCGGGCACCTGGGGCAGCCCGGACATCCTCGTTAACAATGCCGGTATCCAGCATGTTGCACCGATTGACGAATTTCCCGACGACAAATGGGACGCGGTGCTGGCAATCATCCTGTCGTCTGCCTTTTATACGACCAAAGCGGCGCTGCCGGCGATGAAGACCCGCGGGTGGGGTCGGATCATCAACACCGGGTCGATGCACAGCCTGGTCGCGAGCCCGTATAAGAGTGCTTATAATGCGGCGAAGCATGGCATCGCGGGCCTGACCAAGACGGTGGCGTTGGAGGTGGCGACGCAGGGCATCACGGTCAATTGCTTGTGCCCGGGTTACGTGTGGACGCCGCTCGTGGAAAATCAAATCCCCGATACGATGAAGGCGCGCGGGCTGACCTATGACCAGGTGGTCAATGAGGTGCTGCTCGATAAGCAGCCGCAGAAGCGCTTTGTCGAGGTGGAGCAATTGGCCGGGCTGGCGCTGTATCTGTGCTCTGACGGCGCGAGCGCGATCACCGGCACCACCCTGTCGATGGACGGCGGCTGGACGGCGCAATAGCGGGGCACTAGGCTGCTGATGATGAACAACCGCGCTTTTGCCCTCATGCCCATCCTGCTGCTTGGTTCCGGCTGCGCGATGATGAACTCGCCCGCAGGCACCGTCAGCCGGGAACAGGCGGTTGCAGCCGAAAGCTGGCGCAGTGTGGCGACGCCAGCGGACCGCGAGCGGATTCGTGGCTGGTGGGATGCGTGGCAAGCGGCGCTAACGGGTGCCCGCGCCGCCGGCCATAGTGCACAGATCACGGCGGAGGGCGCATTGCTCGATCCGATGGCGGCGCTGCCTAATGCGCATGTGCCGCCGGGTGATTATGAGTGCCGGGTTATCAAGCTGGGCGCAGCGGCGCGCGGTAACTTGGCCTTTGTCGCCTATCCGCGCTTTCGCTGCCGGGTAGAGGCGGAGCAGGATATTTTCAGCTTCGCCAAACTCACCGGGGCACAGCGGCCGGTGGGGCTGATTTTTTCCGATACTGAACGGCGCAAGATTTTCCTCGGCACGCTGGCCTTGGGGGATGAAGCGCGGGCGCTGGACTATGGCACCGACCCGCAGCGCGATCTGGCTGGCATCGTCGAACGCATCGGGACCAACCGCTGGCGGATCGTGTTTCCGCGCCCGGCCTTTGAAAGCATCGTTGACGTGATCGAACTGGTGCCAGTGAGCGAGTAATCGCGCCGCGCGGGCGCCCTACGCAGTGCGCCACCACCACACCCCGTCCTCGGTATCACGGGTGATCCGCCCGGCAACCTCCAGCCAGCGCAGATGCGCCAGGGTTTCGCCGGTGGCCATGCCGCGATGTTCGTCGCCGATGGTCCGGCGGAATAGCAGTGGAAAGCAATCGACCGCGCGGCGTGGCGCTTCGGCCAGCGCGTTGGTCAGGTCGTCGAGCCGATCATGATGTTCGGTGCGCAGCGCCTTGAGCCTAGCATGCAGGCCCCGGAACGGCTTGCCATGCGCGGGACACACCAGCAGGTCATCGTCGAGCAGCAACAGCCGTTCGATGGAGGCCAGCCAATCGCTAAGCGGATTGGCAAAGGGTTCGGCGGCGGACAGCGAGACGTTGGAGCTGATCCGCGGCAGCACCTGATCGCCCGAAATCAAGATGCCATCTGCTTCGTTGAGCAGGCAGGCATGTTCAGGGCTGTGGCCTGAGCCGATAACGACCTGCCAACTGCTGCCGCCCAAGTTCAGCCGCTCGCCATCGACGATCCGGCGATAGCCATAGGGCAGATGGTGGATGATATTGCCAACGCGGGCCCAGCCATTGGCGCTGGCCGCCGCGACCTGTTCCTCAGTCCAGCCCGCTCCATGCTGCATTGCGCTGACTTCGATTGGCGGGGCATCGCGGCGGTCGCTAGTGGCGAGGCGGATGGATTGAAATTCACCGCGGGTCATCCACAGCATGGTGCCGGTGCGCTCGGCCAACCAGCCAGCGAGGCCGACATGGTCGGGGTGCATATGGGTGCACAGGATGCGGTCGATGGTGCGGCCGGCGAGTGGCCCGGCAAACAGCGCGTCCCACGCCTCCCGGCACATCGGCAGCCGCATGCCGGTATCGACGATGGTCAGCGGGTCCGCAACGGCTTCGCCGCCACCGATCAGCCAGCAGTTGATATGACCGAGCCCGCCAGGCAGCGGGACACGAACCCAGCCGGTGCTAGCACTGACAGGGATGACTTCACCCAGCTCAGGCGTGCGCGCGCCGAGCGGATAGGTCAGCCCCGCCGGTTCGGCGGGGGTCAGGCCATCATGCGCCGTTAGCGACGCATCGGGCGACAGCGAGACACTAGGCGCAGGCCCGGCGTGCGGGGCGATGTCAGGCGGCGGGCTGGTCAAGCGCGGTGGCTTCGGCGGCTTCGGCAGCAGCTTCGGCAGCGGCAACCAGCTCGGCGGCGGCGACATTGGCCTGACGTTCGGCCTTCAACTCTTCAATCAGCGCGGCGCGGTCACCATCGAAACGGGTGTCGACGGGCGCAGGCACGCCGGCCTTTTTCGCGGCCTTCAGGACGGCAGCGTCGAGTTCGCGCTGCGAACAGAGGCCGACCGTTACCGGGTCTTTGGGGACGATGTTGCTGATGTTCCAGTGGCTGCGCTCACGGATCTGGTCGATCGTGTTGCGGGTGGTGCCGATCAGCCGACCGATAGTTGCCGGGGTCAGCTCGGGATGGTTGCGGATCAGCCAGGCGATGCCGTCGGGCTTATCCTGCCGCTTGCTCACCGGGGTATAACGCGGCCCCTTCGTCCGGCGGACATGGTCGGGTCCGGCCATCATGACCAGGCGATAGGCGGGGTCGGCCTGCCCCTTGTCAATTTCGTCCTGGGTTAGTTCCAGAGCGCGGACAGGATCCCGGCCGGTCAGCTTAGTGCCCGCAGTGTCGTCGGCAATCGCTTGGACTTCCAGAATATGGAGCCCGCAAAATTCGGCAATCTGCTGAAAGGTGAGCGCCGTGTTATCGACCAGCCAAGCGGCGGTCGCATGCGGCATCAACGGCAGGGCCATGCCCAATTCTCCTGTAAAACCATAAAATAGGGCCGCCCCTTGCGGAGCGGCCATCAATAAAATGATCCTAGCGCGTTCAACCGGTGCGGGCAAGCGCCTGTGGGCTGGCGATGGTGAGGGCGGACAGGAACTGAGCGGTTGCCGCGTCCCAGCTGTAGCGCTGCACTAGTGCGACCGCGGATGCGGGATCGCAGGTAAGCGCGGCGGCGATGGCGTGGCCCAGGTCTTCGTCAAGCACACCAGCATCGGGCGTGATGATGTCGCGCGGGCCGGTAACCGGATAGGCAGCGACCGGCGTGCCGCAGGCCAGCGCCTCGATCAGGACTAGGCCGAAAGTGTCGGTTCGGCTGGGAAACACTAGGACATCGGCCCCGGCATAAGCGGCAGCGAGCGCCTCTCCGGTCAGGGTGCCGAGCCAATGGACATCGGGAAAACGCGCGGCCAGGTCGGCGCGGGCTGGCCCATCGCCGACGACCACCTTGGTGCCGGGGACCGAGGTCGCGAGAAAGGCCTCAATATTCTTCTCCACCGCCACGCGCCCGACATAGAGCTGGATCGGGCGCGGGAGCGTGGCAAAGGCGGGATGCGGTGGTCGGTCGGGGTGGAACAGCGACAGGTCGACGCCGCGACCCCAAGGCGCGAGATGATTGATGCCCTGCCCGCGCAGCTCGTCGCGGATCGACGCAGTGGAGGTCAGCACCTGTGCCGATGGGCGATGAAACCAGCGGATGTACCGCCATATGGCGCGTTCAGGCAGGCCGGTGCGCGCTGCGACATAGGCGGGGAACTGAGTGTGGTAGGCGCTGGTGAATCTGAGGCCATGCTTGATGCACCAGCGCCGCGCGGCGAGGCACAGCGGTCCTTCGGTCGATAAATGGATGGCATCGGGCGCAAAGGTTGCGATCCGTTGGCCAACGCTTTGCGTGCCACCGCCCAGCGCCAGGCGGATTTCAGGATAGGTCGGGCAAGGGATGGATCGATAGAGATCGGGCGTGACCATCGCCACCTGATGCCCCTGCGCGATCAACGTCGCGCGAGTCGCCTGAAGCGTGCGGACAGCGCCATTGACCTGCGGCTCCCACGCGTCGCTGACGATCATGATCTTCATGCGGCGGCTGGCAGGGTCAACGGCGCGGCGGCGGCAACCAGCGCTGGCACACGGGCGCGCACTTCGTCGGCCCAGTGAAGGATCTCCATCCGGCCATCAGCATGCTCGACCAGTGCGGTGCATCCCTCCACCCAATCGCCATCATTATAATAAGTGATGCCATCAATATCCCGCATTTCGGCGCTGTGGATATGGCCGCAGACGACGCCATCGACCCCGCGTTGCCGCGCCGCATGCGCGACGACATCTTCGTAGCGGCCGATGAACTGGACGGCGTTTTTGACCTTGTTCTTGGCCACTTTGGACAGCGACCAATAGGGCAAGCCAACGAGGTCACGGGCGCGGTTGACCGCATAATTGACCTTCATCAACACTGTATAGGCGGTGTCACCAAGCACCGCGAGCCAGCGGTGGGCGAGCATGACCGTGTCAAATTCATCGCCGTGCAGCACCAGCAAGCGTCGGCCATTGGCGGTCTCGTGCACAGCTTCGCGCATGATCTCAACCCCGCCGAAATTAAGCCCGGCAAAGGGCCGCATCATCTCATCATGATTACCGGGGATGTACACGACCCGCGTGCCGCGCCCGGCCCGTTTGAGCACCCGCCAGACAATATCATTATGCTCGTGGGGCCAGAATAGCCGCTTCTTCAAGCGCCAGCCGTCGATGATGTCACCAACCAGATACATGGTATCACAATCGACATGGTCGAAAAAGTCGATGAGCATGGCCGCATTGCAGCCTCTGGTGCCGAGGTGAATGTCGCTGATCCAGATGGTGCTATAGTGGCGGCGTTCGGCCAGCGTGCGTTCGGGGAAGTGCGGCGCACCGCCGGGTTCATTGACCAGGTTAGCGAAAGTCGCGGGGGCTAAGGGCAAACGCGTAATCACGGACATCAGGCGTTCCCTTTCGAGGATGTGCACGGATGACCGCCCCTAAGCGGGGAAATGTGACAATCAGAATCGCATAGCGATGACGGTTAGATGACAATATGCGCCGGATGGGCGGCGACGCGGGCTAGCCAGGCGGTGACGTGCGGATAATCCGACAGGTCAAAGCCGCCCTCTTCGGCGAGATGGGTGTAGGCGTAGAGGATGACGTCAGCCAGCGTCAGGGCGTCGCCGGTGATCCATGAGTGCCGGGATAGCTCGCGGTCCATCAGCTGGAGCGCGCCGCAGCCGGCGATGAATTTGCCGTCGATTAGCGCCGCCTGGGCTGGGGTTAAATGCTCGCGGCCGACAAAGGCCAGCCAAAAGCGCAGCGTCGCGATGTTCGGTTCATGGCTATATTGTTCCCAGAACAGCCAGCGCATCATCTGCGCGCGCTGCCACCGGTCCTGCGGGACCAGCGGTGAGCCGTCGGCGAGATAGAGGCAGGCGGCGTTGCTCTCCGGCAGATAGCGGTCGCCGACCTGCAACACAGGGATCCGGCCATCGGGGTTAATCGTCGCCAGAAATTCGGGCGTCCGGGTTGCGCCGGCTAGAATGTCATAGTGCCGCCGTTCCAGCACCGCGCCGACATGCGCCGCGGTCAGCCGGATTTTGTAGCAATTGCCGGACAGGGCATATTCGTGGAGGGTCAGGGTACCGGCCATCACTCCACCACCAGCACAATTTTGCCCGCATGCCCTCCTGACTCCATCCGTCGGTGCGCTTCGCTCGCCTGTGCCAGCGGAAAGGTCGTGTCGATCAACGGTTTGAGTTTGCCGAGCGTGACATGCGGCCAGACGGTGCGGGCGAGTTCGTCGGCGACCAGCCCCTTGAACCCGACGGTGCGCGGGCGCAGCGTTGATCCGGTCAGGGTCAGGCGGCGGCGCATGATGTCCATGATGTTGACCTCCGCTTTTGCGCCGCGCTGAAAGGCAATGGAGACATGGCGGCCCTCGTCAGCCAGGCAGTCGAGATTGCGGGGCAGATAATCGCCGCCGACCATGTCGAGCACGGCTTGCAATCCGCGCCCGTCGGTCAGCCGGGCGACCTCTGCGACAAAATCCTGGCGGCTATAATCAATAGCATGGTGCGCGCCCCATTCGAGCGCGGCGTCGCATTTTTCCTGGCTGCCGCAGGTGACGATGGCGGTCACCCCGAACAGGCGGCATAGCGCAATCGCCATCGTGCCAATCCCGCTGGTGCCGCCGTGGATCAGGACGGTGTCGCCCTCCACCGCATAGGCACGCTCAAATAAATTGGTCCACACGGTGAACAGGGTTTCTGGCATCGCCGCCGCTTCGGCATCGCTGAGCACAGGTGGCACGGGCAAGCAGGTGGCGGCGGGGGCGACGGCATATTCGGCATAGCCGCCGCCGGTAATCAGCGCGCACATGCGCTGTCCGAGCATTTCGGTGGGGACATTGGCACCGAGGGCGACGACAGTGCCCGCCACTTCCAGCCCGGGCAGCGGTGATGCGCCGGGCGGCGGCGGATAGACGCCAATCCGCTGAAGGACATCGGGCCGGTTGACCCCGGCGGCGGCGACGCGGATCAGCACTTCACCTTCGCTTGGGCGTGGCACGGCTTGTTCCACCGGCTGCAACACCTCTGGTCCGCCGGGCACCGTGATGGCAATCGCGGTCATCCGTTCCGGTATCTGCATATCGAACCCCCTGTTTTGTCGCCGCATTATCGGGCGATGGCCCCGCCGGGTCAATGCGGCGTCGCGCAGACAAGCGCTTTGTTGACAGCGCCCTCGGATTTTCCGACCATATCGGCATGGATGATGATGGCCCGCTTCGCCCACCCGACCCGCTGACACTGGTCACCCGCCAGCCGTTGGAGCCATTATCGGTGGCTGAACTGGATGCGCGGGTGCTCGTGTTGGAGGCGGAAATCACGCGGGTCCGGGCACATCGTCAACACGCCGTTAACCATAAAGCAACCGCTGAGGGGCTATTCAAAAAGGGTTGAGAAGAGGGCGTTGGTTAGTGCCGATGCGTCCGTTCCGGAGGGTGCCGTTAATCGGCGCGGATCAGCGCCGTTAGCCTCCGTGATGGGCGTATGCACTTTGCCCCCTTGTCATTTGCCTGGTGACCGCTGACATAGGTCGGTGGGAGCGGGGTGAAACAAATAGATGGGCGCTGGCCGGCGTAATGACCGGAACCGGCCCAGGGCAAACCCCCGGTCTGGCCCGCCGACGATGGAGCAAGTCTGCCATGCCGTCTTTTGCGGAAAGCCTCGAAAAAACGCTGCACAACGCCCTGCGCTTTGCCGCTGAACGTGATCATGAATATGCGGCGCTAGAGCATTTGCTGCTCGCGCTGGTTGACGATCAACATGCCGCCGAGGTGATGACGTCTTGCGGCGTCGCGCTCGATGATCTGCGCAATGCCGTCACCCATTATATCGACCATGAGCTGGATTCGCTGAAAACCGGCGATGGTGGTGATCCAACCCCAACGAGCGGGTTTCAGCGGGTGGTGCAGCGCGCGATCCTGCACGTCCAATCCTCGGGCCGCGATGAAGTGACTGGCGCCAATGTGCTGGTCGCGCTGTTTTCCGAGCGCGAAAGCTATGCTGTCTATTTCCTGCAGCAACAGGATATGAGCCGCCTCGATGCGGTGTCGTTCCTGTCGCACGGCGTCGGCAAGGGCGGGCAGCCCGCAGCGGAAACGCCTAAGGCCGAGAAAGAAACCGCGGCGCGTGAGCCCAAGGGCGACAAGAATAAGAAGGAATCCGCGCTCGACCAATATACCGTCAATCTGAACAACAAAGCCAAGGACGGCCGGGTTGATCCGCTGATCGGGCGGCATGCAGAGGTTGACCGGACGATCCAAATTCTGTGCCGCCGCAGCAAGAACAACCCGCTTTATGTCGGTGACCCCGGCGTTGGTAAAACCGCGATTGCTGAGGGGTTAGCGCGCAAGATCATCGAAGGCGATGTGCCCGAAGTGCTGCTACCGGCCGTCATCTATTCGCTCGATATGGGCGCTTTGCTCGCTGGCACGCGGTATCGGGGTGATTTTGAAGAGCGGCTGAAAGCGGTGGTCAGCGAGCTCGAGGAGATGCCGGACGCTATCCTGTTCATCGATGAAATTCATACCGTGATCGGCGCAGGCGCGACTAGCGGGGGGGCGATGGATGCGTCCAATTTGCTCAAGCCAGCGCTATCAGGCGGACAGATTCGCTGCATCGGTTCGACCACTTATAAGGAATTCCGCAACCATTTTGAAAAGGACCGCGCCCTGCTGCGCCGGTTCCAGAAGATTGATGTGATCGAGCCGACGATTGAGGATTCGATCAAGATCCTCGCCGGCCTGCGCACCGCATTTGAGGCGCACCACGGCGTCAAATACACGCCCGACGCGATCAAGGCGGCAGTGGAGCTGTCCGCGCGTTACATCAACGACCGCAAATTGCCTGATAAGGCCATCGACGTGATCGACGAGGTTGGCGCGATGCAGATGCTGGTCGCCCCGTCAAAACGCCGCAAGACCATCACCACCAAGGAAATCGAGCAGGTTATCGCCACCATGGCGCGTATCCCGCCCAAGACGGTGTCGAGCGACGATAAGCGCGTGCTCGAAACGCTGGAGGCGGACCTCAAGCGCGTCGTGTTCGGACAGGACAAGGCGATTGCGGTGCTGTCGAGCGCGATCAAGCTGAGCCGCGCGGGGCTGCGCGACATGGAAAAGCCCATCGGCAACTACATGTTCAGCGGACCCACCGGCGTCGGCAAGACCGAGGTGGCGAAACAGCTGGCCAGCATCATGGGCATCCCCATCCAGCGCTTCGATATGTCCGAATATATGGAACGCCATTCGGTCAGCCGCCTGATCGGGGCACCCCCGGGCTATGTCGGCTATGATCAGGGCGGGTTGCTGACCGATGCCATCGACCAGAACCCGCATTGCGTGCTGTTGCTGGACGAGGTGGAAAAGGCGCATCCCGACCTGTTCAACATCCTGCTCCAGGTGATGGACCATGGCCGGTTGACCGATCATCATGGCAAAACCGTGGATTTCCGCAACGTCGTGCTGATCATGACCACCAATGCTGGCGCGTCGGACATGGCGCGCGAAGGCATCGGATTTGGCACGCTCAGCCGCGAAGATGTGCAGGAAGACGCGGTGAAGAAACTCTTCACCCCGGAATTCCGCAACCGCCTCGATGCGATTGTCCCATTTGGCTATCTGCCGCCAGAGGTTGTGTCCCGCGTGGTCGACAAGTTCATCCTGCAGCTCGAACTGCAGCTGGCGGACCGCAATGTCCACATCCAGCTCGATGAACCGGCGCGCGAATGGCTGACCGCAAAGGGCTATGATAAGCTCTATGGTGCCCGTCCGATGGGCCGTTTGATCCAGGAGAAGATCAAGCAGCCGCTGGCCGAGGAACTCTTGTTCGGCAAGCTGGTCCATGGCGGCGAGGTGAAGGTGCATATGAAGGACGGCGACGACGGTCCCGCGCTGGCATTTGAGATCGTCGCCGCCCCGCCAAAGGCGGTGAAGGGCGGGCGGAAGAAGGCGGAGAGTGCGGCGGGGTAAGGATGGCGCTGGAGGTTAGCCCGCCAGTGCATTCAATAGCGTTGCGATCAGCGCTCCGCCTATGGCAGCCAGGATAGCGTAAAGGAGCGGATGCCTCTCATGCCAAGGCTTGCCTAGCGGAGCGGTCCACCCGTCCGCGAAAGCAGCATGTTGCGATCTTAGTCTCGCAGCACATTGTTGAAGCTCATCCTCGATTGCTCGGGCAATGCTTCCACTTTTGGGCGCGGGCTCGCTCGGTTTGCCATCGGCAATTCGAAACGGCCGATCCAAGAGATGCTTTGCCGAGTAAAGCTGACCCTCTATCGCGTCGCCAATCGCCTTTATGGCACGCGCCCATTCGCCGCTTCGGTCGTGTACCACCGCCGCAAATTCGGTTTGCAGTGCGGCAACTGCCGCTGATGTAAGTGTCTCGAAAGCCTCGTTGTAACGCTTTATAGTAGATCCACTTTGCAAGAGGCCCTTCGCAGCATGGGAGGCAATGATTTCACCCAGCTCATTTCGAAGGTTTCTGTTGCAAGTCGCAAAAACATCTACGCAACGTTGATTGTAGTTTCTCTTCCGTCCCCAGCCAAACATTTCAAACCCCCACTGTCAGCCTCACCCCCACAGCCTTCGCAATCGCCGCGACCGTTGCAAAGGACGGATTTCCGCCCTCGCCCAGCGCCTTGTACAGCCCGGCACGCGTAATCCCGGCGCTCTTCGCCACGTCGGTCATGCCTCTCGC
>JANOPV010000326.1:0-5940 GCA_031422035.1 Sphingomonas sp.
GCGATCCCTTTTTCTTTCGTCATTGCTGACCGACCAGTTGAGGAATTCATGGCTAATACGCCCCAAGCACGCAAGCGCATCCGCCGCAACGAGCAGCGCACCATCGTCAACCGCAACCGCGTTTCGCGCATTCGCACGCTCATCAAGCGCGTCGAATCGGCACTGGTCGCTGGTGATAAATCACTCGCCACCACGGCGATGGTCGCCGTGCAGCCCGAACTGGCGCGCGGCGTAGCCAAAGGCGTGTTCCACAAGAATACGGCATCGCGGAAATATTCGCGCCTGACTAAGGCGATTGCCGCACTGGCGTAATCCAATTGCAGACGGGGGCTTTCCCCAGCGAATGACCCGCCGTGGGACAATCCGGGCGGGTTTTTTCGTGCCTTACGACCATGATGCAATTGGCGTCAGCACGCGCGTAAATCCGGTTTTGGAAAATTACTGAGCAATTACCGCGATTCGTGCTGGCCCGGTATTTGAGCACAAGAAATAAATTAAATAATTCAGTGCTATAAGTAGAAAAGTCGGAAATGGCGGGATTGCGCGTCAAGTCCCATTATTTCAGTTTTTTTACACCTCCCCCCCTTGCTCGACTCAGTAAACGGGCCGTAGACCCTTTGGGTTCGGGACGACGAGTCCCGGGCCGCCACATCATGGCAAAAAGTCGATCCGACACCGGTGGTGGCGGAATAGGAAAACTGTGTGCATCGCCGTCAGCGCGGGCAACAGCATGATGCGGTGGCGTCTGCGGGGACGCGAGCGGGGTTTTGGGGGGCTGGTTTCGGGACATGCGTGACGAGGTGTTGATAGACCTGACCGGTTCGGTTGGCGCGCCAAAGGGCGCCGCGCCAGATGTGGCAGAGCTGGTTGCACAGTGGCGCGACCTTGGCCAATCGCTGCGCCGCGACGTGGGTGCCCGCACTTTTGATCATTGGCTGAAGCATCTTCGCCCGCTGAACTACGACGCGGCGACCGGCACGCTGGCCTTTGGCGCGCCGAGCAGCTTCACCGCCGATTGGATTACGCAGCGTTTTGCCGACCGGCTGCTACTGGCGTGGCAGACGCGGGTGACAGGGCTGCGCAGTGTGACGATAGCTGCCGCCCCGCTGCCGCTGTCCGTAAGTTTAGCGAGTGCGCCAAGCCTGCCGTCTGCCATCATTCAGCCGACAGCGCCGCCCCTGACCGACCCGCGCTTCACGTTCAGCACATTTGTCCCGGGCCGGAGCAACGTGCTGGCGCTATCCGCCGCGCGCCGGGTTGCTGCGCCAGAGGCGCCGCAGTTCCATCCGCTCTATCTCCGGTCGGAGACCGGGCAGGGCAAAACGCATTTGCTGCACGCGATTGCCGCAGCCACGCTTGAGCGTAATCCGGCGGCACGTATCATCCTGATGTCGGCGGAAAAATTCATGATGGAGTTCGTCGCCGCGGTTCGCGCCAATGCGATGATGGATTTCAAGGCGCGGCTGCGCGCCGCCGATCTGTTGCTTATCGACGATCTGCAATTTGTTATTGGCAAGGGGTCAACCCAGACCGAGTTGCTGCACACTTTTGATGATGTCGTCGCCACCGGTGGGCGCTTGGTTGTAGCCGCTGATCGGCTGCCCCACCGGCTCGATGGCATTGAACAGCGGCTGCTGTCACGGCTCGCGGGCGGGCTGGTAGCAGATATCGATTCGCCGGACATGGAGCTGCGGGTCGCCATATTGCAGCAAAAGGCCGCAGCGTTCGAGATTGCCCTCTCCGCCGATGTCATTGACTGGATTGCCCAGCAATTTCCGCGCAATGTCCGTGAGCTGGAGGGCGCACTTAACCGACTAGTGGCCTATGCGACGCTGACCGGGGTGACGGTTGACCTCCCGCTGGCACAGGAACGCCTGAGTGAAGCAGCACGCGGTTCCCGCACCCGCATCACCATCGAAGACATTCAGCGCGCCGTGTGCAGCCATTTCCGGATTGATCGCAGCGAAATGGCCTCGGCCCGCCGCAGCCGTGCCGTCGCTCGCCCACGGCAGATCGCCATGTATCTAGCCAAGGAACTGACCCCGCGCAGTTTTCCTGAAATTGGTCGCCGCTTTGGCGGTCGCGATCATAGCACTGTAATTCACGCCGTACGGACGATTGAAGCGCTGCGCACCAATGATGCCGACATGGATGCCGACGTGCGCCGCATCCGCCAGGCGTTGATGCTGGGCTAATCGCTAACCAGGGTTCAGGGCTTAACGCCGACCCTCACGCTCCGGCGCAACGGTTATCCGCACCCGTTCCCCTGAATTTCCGGGAAAGCCCGTAAACATCGCCTCGACCAGATTGGGCACGATCCGGGTCAGGTCGTTGGTCCGCGAAACTGCTTCGGCCGAGCCCTCAAACAAACGCTCACCGCCGTTACCGGCACGCTCGATCACCATGTCGAGGCCACTGGTATACACCGTGATGGCGTCCAGCCGGTCATAGCCGCCAAAACCACTGCCGAAGAGAAACGGATCATGAAAGCCATGGACATAGCGATAGCCATTGCGGGTCCTTACGATCAGCGGCCGCCCATAAAATCCTGCATGATGCCAGCCGCCCCAGAACGGATCGCCAAAGCCATAGCCGGGCTCGCGAATGATCCGCTCCCGGCCATTATCCACACCGTAAGCCAGGCGCACGACCAGCTCCGGCGCGGTCCCCGACGCCGGGCGATAGCCAATCCGGGTCAGTTCGGCGGCGACGAGCTCGGCATATTGGGTGAATTCAATGCCGCCAACCAGCGCCGGGTCGCGTGGCTCAATGGCAAAGGTCTGTCCTTGCGGCGCGGGCAATTGCGACTGAAAGCGTTGAACCTGCGCATTAAACGGCGCCGCACAAGCACCAAGCGCGAGCATGGCTGCGGCGGCAAAAGCGGACTTCATCGAACGGGAAAGCGTCATGGTCTTTATCCTGTTCCGAACGGGTCGACTCTTAGCCTCATGATGGAGCCTAGGCCGAGTCGCCTGAATGTCGGCTGAATTTGGGGGCGGTCGCGGGCGTTGACAAGCCCGCTTAGGCGAACAATCCCAGTGCAGCGTGGGCAGCATCCAGCTGGGGCCGCGCCAGGTTGCGTGCCCGTGCTGCACCCGCTTCCAAGATGGCATCGATGGCCACATCATCATGGCGCAGGCTCTCAAACCGTTCGCGGATCGGGCGTAGCCGGTCAATCAACAGGTCGGCCAGTGCGGGCTTGAACGCTCCGAAGCCTTGTCCAGCAAAACGCACGCACACGTCCGCAGCACTTTCCCCATTCAACGCCGCATAAATGCCGACCAGATTTCTGGCCTCGGCCCGCCCGGTCAGCAGCGCCGGATCGTCGGGCAACGGCTCCGCATCGGTGCGCGCCTTGCGAATTTTCTGCACAATCGCATCATCATCATCGGCCAGGTTAATCCGGCTCGCATCGCTGGGATCGGATTTCGACATTTTGGCGCTGCCATCGCGCAAACTCATGATCCGCGCAGCGACACTGCCGATCATCGGTTCGGGCAGAACGAATGTTTCGGTACCGCTGTCGAGGTTGAACTTTGTCGCAATATCGCGGGCCAGCTCCAGATGCTGTTTCTGGTCATCGCCAACCGGCACATGGGTTGCGTTGTATAGCAGAACATCAGCCGCCTGGAGCACCGGATAGGCGAACAGGCCGATGCTCGCGCCTTCGCGGTCTTTGCCTGATTTTTCCTTGAACTGGGTCATCCGGTTCAGCCAGCCGATCCGCGCCGCGCACATCAGCAACCAGGCAAGCTCGCTATGTTCCGGCACCCGGGTCTGGTTGAACAGCGTTGATTTTGCGGGGTCAATGCCGCTGGCGATCAGAGCTGCGGCCATTTCGCGGACGTTCGCACGCAACTCCACCGGGTCATTGCGCACCGTGACAGCGTGGAGGTCGGCGAGGAAGAACAGGCATTCGCCCGGATGGGCATCCTGCATTCTAACCCACTGGACGATCGCGCCCAGATAATTGCCAAGGTGGAGCCGCCCGGTCGGCTGGATGCCGGAAACGATACGCATGGCGGTCATGATGTCGGCTCCGCACGCTTGCGGCGCAACAACAGATTGATTTTGTCGCGGTCGAGCGCGCCGGTGACGTAGGCCATGCCAAAATACACCCCGCCGCCGCCGGCGACGACCAGGATCAGCGCCCACACGCGGTTGAACCAGCTGCTGGCAAAGGTCCAATCAAGCACATCAGTCAGCCACCACAAGGCCGCACCCATGACCGCTGCCGATGCTATTTGCCGGGTAATCCGGCCCAGCAGCGGGCCGTCGATGGTGAACTGCCCCCGCCGATGGAGAATGGTATAGAGCAGCACGGTATTGAGCCACGCCGCCCCCGCCCCGGCAATCGCCAGCCCAACAATGCCATAATAATGGATCAATGGGATGATGAAGATGATGTTGCCGATCAGCGCCACCAATGCGGTGCGCACCGGGGTCGAGGTATCACCGCGCGCAAAGAAACCAGGGGTAAGCACCTTGACGAGCACATAAGCGGGCAACCCCGCAACCAGCGCCACCACGACCTGCGCAGTTATGGCACCGCTTTCGGCGGTAAAGCGGCCACCGACGAAAAACGCGGTCACAAACACATGCGCGCACACACCCAGCGCCACGGCGGCTGGCAGGGTCAGCAGCATCGCCAGCTCGACCGCTTGCGCCTGCACCTTTTGTGCGCCCGCCTCGTCTCCGGTGCCAATGGCCCGCGCGATCATCGGCAATATGGCCGTGCCCAGCGCGATACCAACGATGCCCAGCGGCATCTGGTTCAGCCGGTCGGCCATCGACAATAATGTCAGCGAGCCTTGCGGCAGTGACGTTGCAAAGAAGGTGTCGACAAACTGGCTCACTTGATAAATCCCGGCGCCAAAGGTCGCAGGCAGGATCACTTTGCCGAGTTGCCGCACATCGGGGGTCAGACGGGGGCGGTGCAGCCTGAGCGGAAAGCGCATCCGGTGGAGCACCCACCACAGATAGATTGCCTGCACCAATCCGGACAGCGCGACCGCGACGGCTAAGGTGGTGGTGACAATTTGGTCGTCGCCGCTGTCGCCGCGCAGGACATAGCCAGACACGATGCCGCAAATCAGCACGAGGTTGAACAATACCGGCGCAAAAGCCCCTGGCCCGAACCGCGACTTGCTGTTCAGAACGCCAGTAAACAGGGTCGCGATGCTGATCAGCGCCAAATAGGGAAAGGTGAGGCGGGACAGGAATACCGACAACTCGAACTTGCCCGCGACCTCGGTGAAATCACTGGCCAGGCCATAGATAATCCACGGCATCACTACCAATGCGACCGCGGTAAATCCTAGCAGTATCCAGATGAAAACGCTTAGAACTTCGCTGGCGAACCGCTCTGCTGCGGCATCGCCATCTGCACCCGCCAGTTTTTTCGTGAACATCGGCACGAACGCGACCGAAAATGCACCTTCGGCGAACAGGCGGCGAAAGGTGTTGGGCAACCGGAACGCCAGTTGATAGGCGTCAGCAGCAAGCCCCGCCCCCAGCACCCGTGCCAGCAGCATGTCGCGGATGAACCCAAAAATACGGCTGACGAGGGTCAATCCGCCAATCAGCGATGAGGACCGGACGAGGCTCATCCGGCGGCGCTACCCTGTTCGAGACCTGATTGGAGTTGAGCCCGGCCGTGCATCCGGTCAGGCATTGCCGACGGGCTGACCAATCTCGCCTTCGCCGTCCAGCTGTTGTTTTTGTGCCAGATAGAGACCGTGAAAATCGATGGGCTCCAGCAGCAACGGGGCAAAGCCGCCATCACGCACCGCATCGGCAATCACTCGGCGAGCAAAGGGAAACAGGATACGCGGGGCTTCGGCGAGCAGGAACGCATGCACCTGATCCTCCGGCACATTGCGCACGCCAAACAGCCCGGCATAGGTCAGGTCGATGACAAAGCCTGCGCCCTCCTCATGC
>JANOPV010000327.1:0-8136 GCA_031422035.1 Sphingomonas sp.
GGTGATGTTGGCAAGGGTTCGGCTGCCTCGCTGCGCCAGGGCGGCGCCCGCGTCATGGTCACCGAAGTCGATCCAATCTGCGCGTTGCAGGCGGCGATGGAAGGCTATGAAGTCGTGACGATGGAAGAGGCCGTGACCCGCTGCGACATCTTCGTCACCGCGACCGGCAATGAGGACGTGATCACCGCCGACCACATGCGCGCGATGAAACCGATGAGCATCGTCTGCAACATCGGCCATTTCGACAGCGAGATTCAGATCGCCGCGCTGTCCAACTATAATTGGACCGAAATTAAGCCCGGCACCGACCTGGTTGAATTCCCTGATGGCAAGAAGATCCTGATCCTTGCCAAGGGTCGTCTGGTCAATCTCGGCTGCGCCACTGGCCATCCGTCGTTCGTCATGTCCGCATCTTTCACCAACCAGGTGCTGGCCCAGATTGAGCTGTTCACCAAGGCTGAGAATTACGGCAACGACGTCTATGTCCTGCCTAAGCATCTCGACGAAAAGGTCGCGGCGCTGCATCTCGAAAAGCTCGGCGTGAAGCTGTCGATGCTGACGCCCAAGCAGTCCGCTTATATCAGCGTTCCGCAGGCCGGACCGTTCAAACCGGACCATTATCGCTACTAAGGCGATTTGCGGTAAACCCGTCGTCCCCGCGAAAGCTGCGACGACGGGTGCGCTGCCCTTTGCCCACCGCGCCAACCTGCGCTAGGCGCAAGCCGATGATTGTTCGCGGCCCCCATTATGATGACTGACGACACGACGCTGGTGCTCGGCGGCGCGGTAATGGCGCTCTGGCTCGCAGCTGGTATTTGGGCAGTGGTCCGCGGCATTACCATGCAACGCGCGGCCGCATTCGCCGCGCGTCGGGCCGGACAGCTGAATGCCATGCTGGAGGGCGCACCGGCGCTGCCGCTGCTCGTTCGTGCCGATGGCCGGATCGAAGGGCCACTGGCGGTCGCCCGGATGTTCGGGCTTGACGCCCTGCCAACGACGCTCGCGGATTTGCTGCCAGATGTTGCGGCGGCCAGCGCGCTGCTTGCCGATGTCGAAGCGGCACAACATAGCGGCGGCAAATTCCGCAGGGCGGTCCGGAGCGGCGTTACCGACCGGCTGATCGAGCTGGAGGGTGCGCCCGCGCCGCAAAGCCTGGCGGCGACTGGCGGCGCGCTGCTGTGGCTGCGCGATGCCACCGAAAACCAGCAGCAGATCGCGCGGCTCAAGCATCAGCGTGAGGACGCGATTGCCGCCTTTGAAGCGCTGTCGAGTGTGATTGAGGCCGCGCCCTTCCCGATGTGGTTCCGCGATGGCGGGTTGCAACTTGCTCTGGTCAACCGCGCATATGTTGACGCCACCGAGGCAGAAAATGCGGCTGAGGCCATCACCCGCCAGGTCGAACTGGTTGAGCCCATCGACGGATTGAGCGGACGTGACGCCGCCCAGCGCGCGCATGATGCTGGCGACTTGCTGACCCGGCTGGTGCCCGTCACTATCGGCGGTGCGCGGCGGATGATGCAGGTAGTCGACGTGCCCATCGGCGAAGTCGGTGTCGCCGGCTATGCCATTGACCGCCATGAACTGATCGATGCCCGCGCCGAAAATCGCCGCTTTGCCGAGGCGCGCCGGGCGATGCTCGATCAGATGTCCGCTGCCGTCGCTGAATTTGGCGCCGACCGCGCGCTCAGCTTCGTCAACCGGCCCTTTCTGCGCCTGTTCGGCGTGGATGAGGAATGGGTGGCCAGCGGCCCAATGTTTGAACGCGTGCTGGACCGGTTGCGCGATAACAGCCGCACGCCAGAAGTGCGCGACTTTCCCAGCTGGCGCGCCGAGCGCCGCGGCTGGTTTGCCACGGTTGAGGCGGTCGAAGAGAGCTGGCTGCTGCGTGACGGCACCCATTTGCGCATCGTCGCCCACCCCGCGCCCGATGGCGGACTGCTGCTTATTGTTGAGGATCGCACCGAAGAACTGCGCCTCGCCGCCTCCCGGGATACGTTGTTGCGGGTCCGGACTGCGACCTTTGACAATCTCTACGAGGCGGTCGCCGTCTTCTCCCCCGACGGTCGGCTCCATTTGTGGAACCAGCGTTTCCGGCGGATGTGGGAATTGTCGGAGGAATATCTCACCACCCATCCGCGCCTTGATGCCTTGCTCGAAACCATCGCGCCGCGCCTCGAAAATGCTCGCCAGACGTCGATCCTGTCGCAAATGGTGATGGGGGCCACCGGTGAGCGGCAACAGCGCAGCGGCCGGATTGGCCTTGCCGACGAGCGCCAGTTTGATTTCTCTGCAATCCCGCTGCCCGACGGCAACGCGCTGTTCACGCTGATCGACGTTACCGACAGCCGCCGGATCGAGCGCGCCCTGCGTGAGCGGGCTGAGGGGCTGGAGGAGGCCGACCGGGTCAAGACCGATTTCCTATCGCGCATCTCCTACGAACTGCGCACGCCGCTCACCTCGATCAGCGGTTTTGCCGAGATGCTGGCGGGCGGCTATGCCGGGGACTTGCCCGAAACTGCGCTCGGCTATGCGCGCGCCATCGTCGAGTCCACGGCGCTGCTGGGCCAGCAGATCGATACCGTGCTCGACCTGGCGCAGAGCGAAGCGGGAACTTTGCCCATTGAACGCCGCTCAATCTCACTAGTCGCTTTGCTCCGCGATGCGGTCGCAGCAGCGACGCCTGAAGCTGAACGCGCCGACATTCTGGTCGAGGCCGCCATCAAACCGTCGCTTGGCCAGATGGCGGGCGATGCAAAGCGGTTGCGACAGGTGTTCGACCAGCTCTTGTCAGCGGCGATAGCAGGCTTTGCCAGCGGTGACCGGGTGCCGCCCGGCGGCCGCCGGATCACGGTCAACGCTGAGGGCAATCGCGGCGAAGCCCGCATCATCCTCTCTGACAATGGCAGCGGCGTCGCCCCCAGCGGTGCGCATGCCGTCGCGGTTGCGCTCGCCCGGCAATTGGTTGTTGCCCATGATGGCGAGCTGGCGACCGTCAGCGAACCGGGTCAGGGCGCGATGACGACAATCCGTCTGCCGCGATGATTGTCGAACACGGTGCTTATCGCGAAGGCGACTTGCCCGTGCTTGGGGCACGGATCGCGGCGGTGCTGCGCGTTGGCGATGTTGTTGGCCTCAGTGGCAATCTTGGCGCTGGTAAAACCAGTTTGGCTCGCGCGATCCTCGCCGCCCTCGGGCTCGCCGGGGAGGCCCCCAGCCCGAGCTTCGCTATCGTCCAGCCCTATGATGCACCTGAAGTCACACTGCCTATCTGGCACGTCGACCTTTACCGCCTCGATAACCCGGCAGAGGTTGCGGAACTCGGCCTTGACGACGCTCGCGATGATTACGCTATAATCATTGAATGGCCCGAACAGCTGGCAATGCGCTGGCCGGACATGCTGATGCTGCGGATTGATGGCGATGGCGACGCGCGGCGCTTGACAGCGACAGTGCCGCCCGCTTGGGAAGGGCGATGGCTAGTTCGATGACCATCACCCCCGCGACCGCACCGACAATGTTGCCGCCAGAGGTCGCCCCGGCATTTCTGGCTAAGGCGGGATGGCCTGGTGCGCATATTATGCCGCTGGCAGGCGACGCTTCATTCCGGCGCTATTTCAGGGTTGTTGATGGCGACCGGGTTGCGGTGCTGATGGACGCGCCGCAGCCGCATGAAGACCCGCGCCCCTATATCCATGTTGCGGAATATCTGACCGGAATCGGCCTGGCTGCACCGCATATCCTGGCCCGCGACCTCGACCACGGCTTGTTGCTGATTGAGGATTTCGGATCAAACCGGATGCGTGAGGCAGTCGATGCCGATCTGGCGCGCGAGGCCGAGATTTATTGCGGCGTGGTCGACATATTGATCTCCCTCCATCGCGAAGCGCCGCTCGCCGGATTGAAAGCGCACGGCCTGCAGCACTGGCTCGATGAGCTCACCTTGTTCACTGACTGGTATTGCCCGGCAGTCGGGCTCGATGTTGATGGCGACAGCTTCGTCGCCGCGTGGCGCGCGGTACTCGCCCCGATTGACGCGCAAGGGCAGACGGTCACCGAACTGCGTGATTTTCACGCCGAAAACGTCATGCTCATATCGGGCGGATCGGGCGTGCGGCGCTTTGGTCTGCTCGATTTTCAGGACGCGCTGATTGGCCACCCGGCCTATGATCTGGTGTCGATGCTGGAGGATGCGCGGCGCGATGTCAGCCCGACGGTCGAACGTGCGGAGCTTGATCGTTACATGGCGGCAACTAGCCGCGGGCCAGAGTTTGAGGACGCCTATTGGGCGCTGGGCGCCCAGCGCAATACCCGCATCCTCGGCGTGTTCGTGCGGCTGTGGCAGCGCGACGGCAAGCCGCATTACCGGCAGTTCCAGCCACGCATGTGGGGCTTGCTGGAGCGTGATCTCGCGCACCCATCGCTCGCCCCGGTTAAAACATGGTTCGACACGAATATCCCTGCCGATAAGCGCGCTGCCTTGTGGGCAGACTTCGCGGTATGAGCTTTATCCCGCACACGGCAATGGTCATGGCGGCGGGCAAGGGCACCCGGATGCGCCCATTGACTAATGACCGGCCAAAGCCGCTGGTGGCGGTTTGCGGCGAAACCCTGCTCGATCATGTGCTGGGCCATCTGCGCGATGGCGGGGTGAACCGGATTGTCGTTAACGTCCATTATCTCGCCGACATGGTTGAGGCACACCTCGCGGCGCATGCCACAGACTTCGACATCGCCATTTCTGATGAACGCGGCGCTCTCCTCGAAACTGGCGGCGGCTTGATGCAGGCCAGATCGCTGCTGGGCCCCGCCCCGTTCTTTTGCGTGAACACCGATAATATCTGGACCGACGACGCCCAGGACGACGCCGCTGCTAATGCCTTTACCCGCTTGGCCGCCGTATGGGACAATGCCCGCATGGATGTGCTGATGCTGCTCGTCTCGCGCGCCCGCGCCTTCCATCATGCAGGTCACGGTGATTTTGAGATGGACGAAGCGGGTCGCCTGTCGCGCGAGGACCGCGCCTCTCAAAAGCCTTGGGTGTGGACTGGCATCCAGCTGCTGCACCCGCGCATTTTGGTTGATCCGCCTGGCGACGTCTTTTCCACCAACATCTTTTGGGACCGCGCGATTGCGGCGCGGCGCTGCTTTGGCATCGTCCACCACGGCGATTGGTATGATGTCGGCACCCCTGATGCGATCCCGGTGGTTGAAGCAGGGTTGGGCTATTTCGCGAACGGGGAGCCGGTGAGCACCTGACCGGGCCTTCGGCCTTCGACATCCGCCGACAGGCTGGCTAAGGTCATCAAATCTGATGACTAGCCGCACCCATCCCCGCTTGTTTACCATCCCGGTCCATCGCGCCTTTGCCGATGCACTGGCGGCTGGGCTGATCCGCGAGCATAGTGGCGATCCGCTGGCGCTAGCGCGCGGCATGGTGCTCATGCCCAACAATCGTGCAGTCACGGCGGTGCGTGACGCGTTTGTGCGATTGCAAGGCGGCGCGGTCTTGCTCCCCCGCCTGGTCGCAGTGGGGGAGGGAGATCTGGACGCCGCCGCCGGAGCCGCGCTCGACCGGATGGATGGCGACCCGCTGCCGCCAGTGATCGACACTGTTCAGCGCCGCCTGCTCCTTGCCCAGCTCGTCCGCGATGTCGACCCAGAGCGTGCGCACAGTGCAGGCGCGGCGCTCCACCTTGCCGATGGCCTTGCCCGCGCGCTCGATGCGCTGGCGTTTGAAGAACGCTCGCTCGTTGACCTGATCGCGCTGGGCGAGGACGAAGCGGGTGTGGCTGCGGATATGGCCACGCATTGGCGCGCCGCGCTGCATCTGCTGACCAGACTGACGGTGCTGTGGCCCGAACAGCTCAGCGCGCTTGGCCTTGCTGACCGTTCTGCCGTCCGCAACGCGTTGCTGGATCGCACTGCGCAGGCCTGGACGACGCATGGCCTGCCAGTCCCCTGGATGGTCGCTGCCGGCATTACCACCTCAGCGCCGGTGATCACCCGCTTGCTAAAGGCCGTCGCCTTCGCCGACGGTGGCACCGTAGTCTTCCCGCATCTCGACCTCATCATGCCTGACGATCAATGGGATATGCTGGGCAGCGACCCGCGTGAATTGGAGGATAACCCAGACGCGCCGCTACCGCTCGAAACCCATGCGCAGTTTCACCTGAAGCTGCTGCTTAGCCGCATGGGCATGGCGCGCGGGGAGGTTGACCTTTGGCCTGATGCCAGCGCCTATGATGGGCCGGCGGACCGCGTCCCGGTCATCAGCACGCTCCTCGCGCCGGCGACGGCGACGACCGACTGGCATGATGTTCCGCCCGCCAAACGCAAGCTACCGGGCGTTACTGCCATCGCCTGCGCCAACGCGGCAGTTGAGGCGCTCGCGATCGCCCTCGCTATGCGCGAAACGCTGGAAACGGCGGGACACACGGCAGCTCTGGTCACGCCAGACCGCGCCATCGCTCTTCGAGTTACTGCACATCTTGCGCGCTGGGGCATTACCGTCGACGACAGCGCCGGGCAGCCGCTGGCACAAACCCCGCCAGGCGCACTGCTACTCGCATTGGCAGAGGCCGCTGGTGCGCACTTTGCCCCGGTGGCGCTGCTCCGGGCGCTGTCACATCCGCTGATCCGTGCTGATGATGAACGCCGCGTCTGGTTAGACCAAGTCCGCCATCTCGATCTCGCCTTGCGCGGACCGCGTCCGCCATTGGGATTAACCGGCATCGCCGATACGCTTGCCAGCCTACCCGATCGCCGCCGTGACCGCGCTTTGGAAGACTGGTGGGCGGACGTGGCCACGATCCTTGCTCCACTGGATCAACCCGGCGACCAAAGCTTCGCCGATGCCCTCTCGCGCTTGCTCATAGTCCTTGCCAGCCTGGCCGGGGACGCGCCGTGGGCAGGAGCCGCTGGCCGCGCGCTTGCGGATTTGGTCGAACGGCTGACGCTATATGCTACGTCCTATACCGAACCCCTGCCGATGGCTGATGTGGCCGCGATGCTGCGCGCGTTGATGGACGACATCGCCGTTCGCCCGCCGCAGGGCGGTCACCATCGCCTGTTCATCTGGGGCCTGATCGAGGCGCGGTTGCAACGGGCCGACCGGATGATCCTCGCGGGCTTGAACGAGGGGCAGTGGCCGCAGCCACCTGCGCCAGACCCGTGGCTTTCGCCCGGCATCCGCCGCCGCCTCGGTCTGCCTGGCCTCGAACGGCAGATTGGTTTGTCGAGCCATGATTTCGCCAGCGCTCTTGGCGCGTCGGAGGTCATCCTGACCCGCGCGTTACGCGACGGCAGCGCGCCGACCATCCCGTCGCGCCTGAAACTGCGTATCGACGCCCTGATGGGTAAGGATAGCCCGCATCCAGGCCCCGTTGATTACGCCGCCCTAGCCGCCGCGCTGGATGCTGCCACTACCGATCCGCGCGGCGAACGCCCCGCGCCAGCCCCGCCAGCCGACCTCCGGCCCAAGAAGATCAGCGCCAGCCAGGTCGACACGCTGCTCGCTGATCCGTTCAGCTGGTATGCAAAGGACATGCTCGGCCTCAGCGCGCTCGACCCGCTCGAAGCGGCACCCGAGGCCAAATGGCGCGGCACCGAGGTCCACCTGTTGCTGGAAAACTGGCTGAAATCGGGGTCAACCGATGTCGAGGCACTGGTCGCCGCTGCCGAAGCCCGCTTGGCTAGCTCAGATGTCACCACCATCCTGCGCGCACTCTGGGCACCCCGCCTGATCGCCGCGCTGCGCTGGGTCGGTGCGACTATCAATGCCAACCGGGCGGAAGGCCGCGTGCCGATCATCGCCGCGACCGAAAAGCGCGGGGAAATCGAGGTCGCCGGGATTCTCCTGTCGGGCAAAGCTGATCGGATCGATCAACTGGCTGACGGCACTCTGGCCATCGTCGATTACAAGTCAGGCGGCCAGGTCAGCAAGAAAGCGGTCGATGCGGGGTTCGTCTTGCAACTTGGCCTCCTCGGCGCGATTGCCGAAGGCAGCGGGTTCCCCGACGTGACGGGCGATGTCACTGCATTTGAATATTGGCGGCTCAGCAAGACGAAAAAGGGTGACTTCGGCTGGTCGGAAACGCCGTTCCGCAAGGATGGCGCAGGCATTCAGGCCGATGGCTT
>JANOPV010000328.1:0-8991 GCA_031422035.1 Sphingomonas sp.
TGCCCGACGCCCGATGCCTCAAACCATTGTTCGCGGCCATCGACGGTCCATGGCAGCATGCGCAAACGCGGGCGACCGGCCCGGGTCAGCCCAGCATAGAGCAGATCGCCCACTTCGACTTCACCGGTTTCGGCACGGCGATGGGCGATGATGATGTCAAATTCGTCCCCCGCAGTCACGTCGCGGCTGACCGAGAGTTGCCCGGCAATGATGCGTAGATAGGATTGCACCGCGCTCATCGGTGCGCCGGATGCACGGGCCGATTGATACAGGCTGCCACCCACGCGGCCGCGAATGCGCAGCGGGGTATCATCCACCGCAATGCGGATGCGTTCAAGTGACAGCACGCCATTGTCGCGCGTCACTTCGAGCCGCAGGTCGAGCGCGGCGCGGAAGGCAAGCGATTCGATAGGGCGCGGCTGGGTGCGGACGCTGCGGCGGCCCAGCACGATGTCCATCCGGGTGCCGGCGGCAATGTTGCCGAGCGGGATCGCGCCCGACACCATCGACGCCAGCCGGCTGGCTTCGCCGCCGCCAACGCCCGAGCGTTCGAGGAGGCGGGTGAAGCTGTCGCCCTGACCCAGCGTGGCGGCAAGTTCGATGCGCGGGCGCTCCGGCGTGGTGGCGAGCGGGCGGACGCTGTCGGTCGCGGCCATCCGCTGTCCGGTGTCGCCGCCCCAGGCGAGCGGGGATATGGTTTGGGCGCGGGCGGCGTCCCAATCTTCGGCGCTGAGCGGCGCGGCATGGGCGTCAATCGGCGCGATTCCCGGCCATGTGCCGATCATCGCGCCGCACAGCGCGGTCAGCGTGGCCAGTCCGCGCCACCAGCGGCGGGTGCCGATGTCGACGCCCAGGTCGGGCACCCAGTCAATGTCCGCCAGACGGTGCCGCCAATCGGTGAGAGTGCCCGGGGGCGTCGTTGGTGCGGTGGCAGAGGCTGGCGGAAATGGCACAGACAGCGCGAGCGCATGAGTCAACGATAGCGTCGCCACTTCGCTACCATAGGCGTCATGCGCCGGATCCTGGCCGAGTGCCTTGAACAACCTGATGCGACCCCCGCTACCCTGCCCGTCAATGATTATCGCCGTAACGGCAATCATCTTGCGGGGTGGGCGCTCATTTCCCGCATGCCGTCTGTAGGCGGTTGTGGTTAATGTCAATTTAAGTCCGGTCTGGAGGGGCCGGGCTTTGCGACGGTTGTGCGCTGGCGTGCGACGAACTGTCCTGTGGCCGCACAGATTTTCCTTGCGGGCGCGCCGCGCACCAGCGAGGACGTCGGTGATGATACGATATGCGCGCTCCCCGCTTACCGCGGTCCTCGGCCCGACCAACACCGGCAAGACCCATTTGGCGGTCGAACGGATGCTGGCGCATTCCTCCGGAATGATGGGATTTCCGCTGCGTCTATTGGCCCGCGAAGTCTATGACCGGGTGGTCGCAATCAAGGGCGAAAACAGCGTCGCGCTGATTACCGGCGAAGAACGCATCTGGCCCGACAATGCGCGCTATTTGATGTGCACCGCCGAAGCGATGCCGCTCGACGCCGGCGAACGCGCCTTTGTTGCGCTGGATGAGGCACAGCTGGGGCAGGACCGGGAACGCGGTCATGTCTTCACCAGCCGGATCCTTCATGCGCGCGGGCGCGAGGAGACGATGATCCTAGGTGCGTCGACGCTGACCCCGGTGATCCGCGGGTTGCTGCCTGAGGCTGAGATCATCACCCGTCCGCGGTTTTCAACGCTCAGCTATGATGGGCCGAAAAAGCTCTCCCGCCTACCGCCGCGCTCAGTGATTGTCGCCTTCTCGGCTGAGGAAGTTTATGCGCTGGCGGAGGCGCTGCGGCGCTTTTCTGGCGGCGCGGCGGTGGTGATGGGGGCGCTATCCCCGCGCACCCGCAATGCCCAGGTGGCGATGTTCCAGGCGGGCGAGGTTGACTATCTGGTCGCCACCGACGCTATCGGCATGGGGCTCAACCTTGATGTCAGCCATGTCGCCTTTGCCGGGCTCAATAAATTTGACGGCGTCCGGCAGCGGCGGCTGACGGTCGCGGAAATGGCGCAGATCGCCGGGCGCGCCGGGCGACATCAGCGCGACGGCACCTTTGGCAGCATCGGGTCAGAGGCGGCGTTCACTGATGAAGAAGTCGCGGCGATTGAGGGTCATCATTTCAAATGGCTCGACTGGCTCTATTGGCGCAACCCAGCGCCGACGACCGATAGCGTCACGGCGCTGATCGCCGATCTGGAGATTCTGCCAAGCGAGGCCCCGCTGCGCGCCGCGCCCGAGGCTACCGATCTCGCCATCCTGAAACTGCTCGCCGACGATCCTGAGGTCACCGCGCGGGCGACCGATAGTGCCGCGGTGGCCCGGCTATGGGCGGCATGTTCACTGCCTGACTTCACCAAAATCGGTGCGCCAGGGCATGCGCGGCTGGTGACCCGTTTATGGTCGGATTTATCGCAGGGCATTGGCCATCTGGATGCCGACTGGTTTGCGCAGCGGCTGAACGCGCTCGACGTTGCCGAAGGGTCGGTGGAGGTGCTGGCTGAGCGGATCGCCAAGGTGCGGACCTGTTGCTACATCGCGCAGCGGCAGGACTGGCTGGCCGATCCAGAGGCCGGCGCAGAGGCGGCGCGCGGGGTTGAGATGCGCCTGTCGGATGCGCTGCACGGGGCACTGACGGCCCGCTTTGTTGATCGGCGCACGTCAATATTGCTGCGGGCGCTGGGCCAGGGCGCGGCGACTTTGCCAGTGGTGGTTGATCCGGCGGACGGCGCGGTGCGCGTCGACGGCGAAACCATCGGCACGCTCGACGGCTTTGCGTTTCGCGTTGATCCGGCGGCGCGGGCCAGTGACCAGCGGATGCTGCTCGCCGCCGCCGAACGGCATCTGGCGGTGGAACTGGCGCAGCGGGCGACCGCGCTGGCGGGGGCAGAAGATACCGCGCTCAGCCTTGATCTCGACCCGGCCCGGCCGCCAGCCATCCTGTGGGAAGGGCGCAGTGTCGGGACGCTGGCGCGCGGTACATCGCGGCTGGCCCCCAAGGTTCGTCTCGTGCCATCGATCACTGCGCTCGATGCGCAGCTGGCCGCGGCGATTACGGCGCGGCTCAATCGCTGGCTGGATGCCCGGATTTCTACCGTGCTCACCCCACTGTTTGAAATCGATGCGATGGCGCGTAGCCCGGAGACGCCGGCGTCCTACCGTGCGGTGCTAGCGGCAATGGTCAATGGCGGCGGGGTCGTCGCGCGGGTTGACGTGATGGACGTGCTGAGCTCGCTAACCGGTGCCGATCGTTTACCGCTCTACCAAGTCGGCGTCCACATCGGCATCCTCGATCTGTATATTGTCGAGTTGCTCAAACCGCTGCCGCAGCGCTGGCGCGCCGCGCTCGCCGCCGCCTGGGATGGAACGCCGCCAGCCTTGCCGCCGGTTGAGGGGGTGACCTTGATTGACGCCGGCGCAGCGCCACCCGGATCGGTCAACGCCAGTGATTTCCGGTCGGTGGGCGACCGGCGGTTCCGGATCGATATGGTCGATAAAGTCGGCAAGCATGCGCACGCCGCGCGCCGGGCGGCAGTTATCGCGGCGCAGACTGCGGCGGACGAGGAGGCTGCCAGCGCGGAGGCTGCCGCAAACACCGAAGGCGCGGAGGCTGCCGCAAACACCGAAGGCGCGGCGGTGGACATTGGTGCCGATACGGTCGCTGACGACGCATCGCCGCCACCGCGCGCGCCGCGTGTGGCTAGCCGTAATCGGACGACCGAGTTCCATATTGACCCCATCTTCGCGACATCGCTCGGTTTGCAGCAGGATGAGCGGTTGTCGCTGATCCGGTCCTTGGGGTTCCGGTCCACTTATGTGCCAAAGATCGACGCACCGCCGCCCAAGCGTCTGCGTGGAGCGGCTGGACTGGTGCAGCGGGCGGCGCGGGCGAGCGCGGCTCTGGAGGCCGCCGCTGCCGCCGCTGCCGCCGCTGCCTCCGCTCCCGTCCCCGCTGACGATAACGGCCTGACCGACGCCGCCAACGGCTCGTCGCCAGCAACGCCCGATAAGCGCCGGGCAATGGTGCCCGATGAGCCGCAGATCCTGTGGCGCTGGCGCGGCGTGAAGACGCCGCAATCGTTCGGCGCGGAGCCCCGGTTTGACCGGAAGGCGGGCGGGTTCGTGCGGACCGACGGCTTAGATTTGCGGCGAAAAAAGCTGGCGTCGCAGACCGAGCGCTTGTCGGCATCCTATGGCCGGACCAGTCCGAAGCCAGCGGGCGGGACGCAGTCTGATCGCGCGCCGCAACCGGCAGCCGCGCCCGATCCGGCGAACAGCCCGTTTGCGGTGCTGGCCAGCTTGTTTGATCCACCCAAGGACAGATGAGCGGCGATGGCGAGGCGATTGGTGGAACGATCCGGCTCGACCGGCTGCTCTGGTATTTGCGGCTCAGCAAGACGCGCAGCGCGGCGCAGGCGCTGATCGCGGCCGGTCATGTCCGGCTCGATGGGCGGCGCACCGACAAAGCGGGCACAGCCGTGCGCGCTGGATCAATCCTCGTCATCCCCTTTGCGGACCACAGCGTGGCGATCCGTATCCTGCATGTGCCCGCGCGGCGCGGCCCCGCGCAGGAGGCGCGGGACTGCTACAGCGACCTCAATGCCGCCCCTGCAACCGACTCGCAGGAAGCACCCCCGGCTTGACGGCCCCCCTCGGCCCGGCATAGCAGGGGTAAAATCGCCCGCTGTGTTGCGGCGCGGCCAAATCCTGGGGAGCCTTCGCACCATGACCTATGTCGTCACCGACGCCTGCATCAAATGCAAATATATGGACTGCGTCGAGGTCTGCCCGGTCGATTGCTTTTATGAGGGCGAGAATATGCTCGTCATCAACCCCAGCGAATGCATCGATTGCGGCGTGTGTGAGCCCGAATGCCCGGCCGAAGCGATCCTGCCCGACACCGAGAGCGGGCTGGAGCAGTGGCTGGAACTCAACAACACCTATTCCGCCAGCTGGCCGAACATCACGACCAAGAAGGACAGCCCCGCCGACGCCGATGAATTTAAGGGCGTCGACGGCAAGTTCGAAAAGCATTTCTCGGCGGAGCCCGGCGAGGGCGATTGACCGAGACTTTTCGCCGCGGAGCGCGGGTCGCACGGCTGCTGTGCGCAGCTTACCCGCAAGCGCAGTAACCCTAGAGCGTAGCGACTGTGGCGGCTGAACGCCCGCTAACCGTGGTGAGCGAGCGGTTAGGCGTCGCTGGCGTCGAAACTATGTTTCGCTGGATTATGTGTGTTTCCGACCCGGGCCTGCACAGCGCGCGACATTTCATTCTCCGCTTAACGCACCACCCAGAACCTGAAACCCGCAGGCAGGCCTAGCCTGAGTCACGCCGTTCCTGTTCTTCGGCATGATGGTTGACGCATGTGCCCACGCCCATTAGTAGCTAATGCGAATCAGACGCAATATCTATTAAGGCGAGATTACACGGTGCATGTGACGAATTCTGGAAATCCTCGCCATTTTCTTTACGCATCGACAGCGCTGGCCGCGGCGTTTGCCTGCGCCTCGGTTGCGGCCTCTGCCCAGTCGGGTGGCCAATGGGTGACCGAGACGCAGGCCCCCGCGGAGACCGATGACGCGGCGTCGGGCGGCACCATTACCGTTACCGCGACCCGCCAGCCAATTTTGGTCAGTGACGCGCCGGTCACCGTCAGCGTCATCAGTGACGAGCAAATCGCCGATGAACTGGCCACCGACATTCGCGACCTCGTTCGGTTTGAGCCGGGTATCTCCGTCCAACGCCAGCCGGCGCGGTTCAATGCTGCGCTGAGTGCGGTTGGGCGGGCGGGCAATGATGGCTTTACCGTGCGCGGCATTGGCGGGAACCGGGTGCTGATCCAGGTTGATGGCGTCCGCGTGCCCGATGGTTTCAGCTTTGGCGCGCAAAATGCCGGTCGCGGTGATTATGTCGACATCGGCCTGATCCGCTCGGTCGAATTTCTGCGCGGGCCGACCTCGGCGCTCTATGGCAGCGATGGCCTCGCTGGGGCGGTCAGTTTCATCACCGCCAACCCGGCTGATTTCATCACCGAAGGGCGCAGCGTCGGCGGTCTGGCGCGTGCGGCCTATAGCAGCGCGGACGAGGAATATGCAGGCACCGCGATCCTTGCGGGGCGCAGCGGGGCGTTGTCGGCGATGGTGGCCTATACCCGCCGCGACTATAGCGAGCTCGACAATCAGGGCGTCGTCGGGGGCCTTGGTGCCACCCGCACCCAGCCCAACCCGCAGGATGGCGTCAGCGACGCGGTGCTTGCCCGGATCGTCTATGATCCAGCGGGCGGCCACCGGTTCCGGCTTACCGGCGAATGGCTTGAAACCACGCTGTTCACCGACGCGCTAACCGGACGCAGCGCTACGGTTGACCTGCTCCAGGCGCGCGACAGCGGGCGGCGGCGGCGGGTGTCGGCAGATTGGAGCTGGGATGGCAATGGGGTGATCGAAAGCGCGCGCGCTGCCGTTTACTGGCAGGATGCCACCGACGTGCAGTTCACCGATGAAGACCGCACTCCGGCGGCGGACCGTGAGCGGCTCAACAGCTTTGAAAACCGGGTTTATGGCGTGGCGACCGATGTCCGCTTTGGTTTTGCCACTGGGCCAATCGATCATAATATCGTGGTCGGCGCAGACGCCAGTTCCACCCGCCAACAGGGCCTGCGTAACGGCGTAACCCCGCCAACTGGCGAGACATTCCCCACGCGCGCCTTTCCGGTCACGGATTTCACCCGGGCTGGGGCGTTTGTCGGGGACGAAATCCGCATTGCCGATGGCGCGTTGACGCTGTTTCCGTCGGTTCGCTTTGACTATTACCGGCTGTCACCCGACGCTGATCCGTTGCTGCTGACCAGTTTCGTCGTCGCCGGGCAGAGCGGATCGCGCGTGTCGCCAAAGCTTGGCGCAGTGTGGCGGGTCGACGACATGGTGCGGATTTTCGCCAATTACGCCACCGGGTTCAAAGCGCCAGAGCCTGGCCAAGTGAACCAGTTTTTTGAAAACCTCGCCTTTGGCTATACCTCGCGCCCCAATCCCAACCTCGGGCCAGAGCGCAGCAGCAGCTTTGAGGGCGGCGTACGGTTTGTCGGTGATGCGGTCAATTTGACGGTCACGGCGTTTTCTGCCCGCTATCGGGATTTCATCAGCCAGGAAGTGGTCAGCGGGGGCTTTACGCCCGCCAATCCCGCAATATTCCAGTTCATTAATCTCAACCGGGTCGAGGTTGAGGGCGCGGAGGCCCGGCTCGACTTGCGCGGCCCCAGTGGGTTTAACGCCAACCTCGCTTTGTCCTATGCGATCGGCGATGTTGTCGGCGTTACCGGCACCCGCTCGCCGCTCTCCACAATTGATCCGCTGAAACTGGTTATCGGCATCGGCTGGCGTGACCCGAGCAACCGCTTTGGCGGGCAGCTCATCGCCACCCATGGGGCGCAAAAGGAAGAGAGCCGGACAACCGGCATCTGCACGCCCGCCTGTTTCCGCCCCGGTGCTTTTACCATTGTTGACGCGACCCTATTTGCGCGGGTCACCGATCACATCACCCTGCGCGCCGGGGTCTTCAATCTGTTCGATGCGACCTATGCCTGGTGGAATGATGTGCGCGGCCTCGCCTCGACCTCGGCCGTGACCAGCGCCTTTACCCAGCCGGGCCGCAACGCCAGCATCTCACTCAGCGTCCGATTTTAGCCATTTATCCGGGGGAATTGCCATGAAGCCATCCTTTCTGTTCATCGCCAGCGTCGCCCTAACGCCGCTCCTGCTGACCGCCACTGCAACCCGCGCGCACCCGCCCATCGCCGAACGGCCAGCGGCAGACGAGGCTGCCAGTTTCGCTGCCGACCGCGCCGACATCCTGGCGATGGCTGGCAGTTTCCGGGTGCGGTTTGACATGCAGGAATCGACCGCCTGGGATTCGGCCTATGTCCCGCGCGAGCGGGGGATTTCGGGCGGGCATGAGGTCGTCCGCGTGGTCGAAGACACCGGCCGCCATATCGTTCTGCAACATCTACTGGTGGTCCAGAGCGAAGGGCGCACCTTTGTCATCAAGCATTGGCGGCAGGATTGGGACTATGAGCCCAGCCGCGTGCTGGTCTATTCGGATCGCAATAGCTGGACATATGAGGCGGTGCCCGAACGGATGCGCCGGGGCCGCTGGTCGCAAACCGTGTTCCAGGTCGATGATTCGCCGCGTTATGGCGGCTGGGGCCAGTTTGAGGACCAGGGCGGTCTGCGCCGCTGGCGGTCGAACTGGACCTGGCGTCCGCTCGCCCGGCGCGACGCTATCCGCAATCCGGTTTATGATCGTTACATGGCGATCAACCGCCACCAGTCATCACCGACCGGCTGGATACACTGGCAGGACAACACCAAAATGGCGTTGCGCGATGGACGGATGGTGCCGATTGTCCAAGAATATGTCCTCAATACCTACACCCGCGATGCCGATTATGATGTGACGTCTGCCGACCGCTACTGGACGGCGACCCAAGGATATTGGGCGGCGGTGCGCGCCACTTGGGCCGATATTGCCGAGCGCAAGGGCGGCATCGGCGTTGAAGAAGAGGCGCAAATGGGCAATGTCATCAGCGGGCGGCTCTACGAGCTGGGCGAGCGCCTGTTGGCTGGCACGATCGCGGAAGCTGCCGCCATCGCCGAGGCCCGGGCACTGATGGAGGCCAATACCCGTCAGATTAGCTAGGCAAAACCAGCAGCGCAAACGACCACCCCGCCCCGGGACTCGCAATATTGCTGCGAAAGTGCTACATAGTGTCCAACAGCGCTGCCGTGAGGGCGCGTTGATCCCGCTTGAGACAGGCGGGTCGGTCAGATTTTGGTGACGCCAGTTTCGGGAAACGCACTCTCTAGCAGCTAATACAGCGCCAGATATTGCCTGACAGGCGCGCTATCGTGCTCCTGCATCAGTCCTTACAGCATCATCCCTGCCGACCCTTT
>JANOPV010000329.1:0-2305 GCA_031422035.1 Sphingomonas sp.
CCCGCCAACAATCACGCCCAGCATGGCCCAGAACAGCAAATCATCGACATGCTGCTCGCTCATTGGTGCCCCTGCGCGGCGCAGCATCCGCTTGACCAGCCAATAGCCGCCAAAGATGCCAACGATGTAAGCGAGGCTATACCAGCGGATCACCAGCCACCCATATTCGATGGCATTGGCGTTGAGCCCGAGATCGTCAAAATTGATGTGGCTCGTGGCGGCCGCAAGCATCATCGTCATCAAGGCTTTTCCCCCAGCATTTTCATCCCCATAAAGCCCGGAAACAACAAGACCAAGTGGAGAGATTCGGTATGGCGAAATCCGCCCTCGACCTGTTGATGGAAGAAGCCTTTGAGGCAACCGTCGGCGAAGGCAAGATGTTCCAGCTGACGACAGTTGAGAAATATGGTCAGACTTTGCCCGCCATTGCCGGGACGCCGCCCAGTCTGGCCGCTTATTTCGAGCATTTCTGCGGCGTTCACGGCGATGCGATTTTCCTGGTCGATGGCGAAGAACGGCTGAGTTTCAATGATGTCCTCGCCCTTGGCAAGCGCACCGCGGCCGCCCTCGTTGCCGGTGGCGTGCAACGCGGCGACCGGGTTGGCATCGCCATGCGCAACGCCCCGGCCTGGATCGTCAGCTATATGGGCATCATCATGGCCGGCGGCTGTGCAACATTGCTCAACGGCTGGTGGCAAAGCGCAGAACTCGCCGCGGGCATCGCCGATAGCGGCACGACGCTGATTATCGCCGACACCCAGCGGGCGGCGCGCATTGCCGACGCTGGGGCCAGCGGCGCGCGCGTCATCACGCTCGATGTTGCCCGCCCGATCGCCGAAGCCATGGCGCCGATCTTCGCGCTGGGCGGCGGCGCAGAGCCCGCACTGCCCGATCTCAATGGCACTGATCTGGCAACCATCCTGTTCACGTCGGGGTCCACCGGCCAGTCAAAGGGGGCATGGTCCACGCATTTCAATCTGGTCCAGGCATTGTTCAACTATGTCATCCAGACCGCATCGGTTGCCTATTTGCTGACCAAGACCGGCAACCCGCCAGAGGGGCAGGCATCGACCTTGCTCAACGTGCCCCTATTCCATGTAACCGGAGAGATCCCGGTTTTCCTGCAAAGCTTCGCCATCGGTCGCAAGCTGGTGATGATGCCCAAATGGGACGCGCGCGAAGCCATGCGCCTGATCGAGAAAGAACGGATCACCTATTTTGTCGGCGTGCCGCTGATGAGTTACGAAATGCTCATCCATCCCGACCGCGACAATTTTGACCTGACCAGCTGCAAGAGCTTCGCCGCTGGCGGCGCCCCGCGTCCGCGCGACCATGTCCGCCGCCTGGCAGAGGGCATGGGCGGCGGACAGCCGCTGCTCGGCTACGGCCTGACCGAAACCAACGCCATTGGCTGCGGCAATATCAACGATAATTATGTCGCCAAGCCCGATTCGACCGGCCCCGCCTCAAGACCGCTGGTTGATCTTGCCATCCTTGACGACGCCGGTCGTCCGCTCGCGCAGGGACAGGTTGGCGAAGTGTCGATCCGCTCGGTCGCCAATTTTCAGGGCTATTGGAACAATCCCGAAGCCACCGCCACCGCGATCACCAGCGACGGCTATTTCCGCACCGGCGACCTGGGTTATCTCGATACCGAGGGCTATTTGTTCATCGTCGACCGCAAAAAGGACATTATCATCCGCGGCGGCGAAAACATCAGCTGTCCAGAGGTTGAGGCAGGCATTTATGCGCATGAAGCGGTTGCCGAATGCGCGGTATTCGGTCTGCCCGATCAGCGGCTTGGCGAAATTGTCGGCGCGGTGGTCTTTGCAAAGCCCGGTGAGGGCATTGATGAAGAAACATTGCGCAGCTTCCTCGGCACCAGCCTCGCCGCTTATAAGGTGCCGGCGGTGATCTGGTTCGTCAGCCAGCCGCTACCGGTGCTCGGAACCGGCAAGCTCGACCGCGTCGGCCTGCGCAAAAGCTATCGCGAAATTTACGAGGCGGAGACCAAAGAATCTTGTTGAGCAGGCAGCGGCACTAAGATGCCAGTCGGGCGACCCCGCCCTGCCTAACGCGCAGTCGCTCACCTAGCGCGTTGTTGTCCGCATAGCTCGCCCCCGCCCATTTAGCTCATCCCCGCCCACTTCCTTCGTCATCCCCGCCTCCTTCGTCATCCCCGCGAAGGCGGGGACCCATCCCCCGACCGTGCGAACTGGAGACGGCACCAGCGGAATTCGCGCTTGCGCGGGAAGGACGGCGTTCAGCGCATCCGGCGCGACCCCGCCCCTACCGCCGCCGGGCC
>JANOPV010000330.1:0-1819 GCA_031422035.1 Sphingomonas sp.
GCGGAAATGGAGCGCTTTGGCCTTAGTGCATCCGACATGCGCCGCCTCTGGCTGCATCAGGCCAATGCCAGCATGAACCGGCTCATCGCGCAAAAGGTGCTGGGGCACGAAGCGAGCGCTGACGAAAGCCCGACCGTGCTCGACACCTATGCCAACACGTCGAGCGCCGGGTCGATCATCGCGTTCCACACGAACAGCGCCGATTTGACCGACGGTGACATCGGGGTGATCTGTTCCTTTGGAGCGGGCTATTCGGCAGGGACAGTGTTCGTCCGCAAAGTGGGCTAAGCACAGCCACAAGGGCGAAGGGGAGGAACGATGATGGAACCGCTCGGCTGGGTGACATTAGGTGGCTATTTCGCGGCGATGATCGGCATCGGCGTCTATGCATGGCGGCGAGCGCAGGCGACGGCGGCTGGCTATATGCTCGGCGGTCGCGACCTTGGCCCGGCCGTGACCGCGCTCTCCGCTGGCGCAAGCGACATGTCCGGCTGGCTCTTGATGGGTCTACCCGGCGCCGTGTTTCTGTCTGGGCTGAGCGCCGGATGGATCGCTATTGGCCTCCTGATTGGCGCCTGGGCCAATTATCATCTGGTCGCCCCGCGCCTCAGAACCTTCACCGAACTCGCCAATGACGCCATCACCATCCCCGATTTTCTGGCGGAGCGGTTCGGCACCTCGGACAAGCTGCTGCGCGTCGTCGCGGCGGTCGTCATCATCGCCTTCTTCACCCTATATTGCAGTGCAGGCATGGTCGCCGCCGGCAAGTTTGCCGAAAGTGCGCTAGGCCTCGGCTATATTGATGGGCTGCTGCTGGCGACGGTCGCGGTGGTTATCTACGTGCTGTTCGGCGGCTTCCTTGCCGTCAGCCTCACCGACTTCGTCCAGGGCTGCATCATGTTCATCGGCCTGATCCTGGTACCGGTCGTCGCGCTGTCTGCCATCGGCGGCTGGGGTGAACTTGCCCCAGCGCTCAGCGCGGCGGAGGCCATGCGCGATCTGCCAGCGGGCGGCCTGACCGCACTGCTCGCTGGCACTAGCGCGCTCGCGATCATCAATGCGGCCGCCTGGGGCCTTGGCTATTTCGGGCAACCGCACATCATCGTCCGCTTCATGGCGATCCGTTCGGTCCACGATCTGCCGACCGCGCGGCGGATCAACCTGTTCTGGATGACGATAAGCTTGGCTGGCGCGGTCGCCACGGGACTGGTCGGCGCTGCCTGGGCCACCGGCACCGGTCGCGTCGTGGATGATCCGGAGACGATCTTCATCCTGTTCGCCAACATCCTGTTCCACCCGCTGATCACCGGCTTTCTGCTGGCGGCGATCCTCGCCGCGATCATGTCGACCATCTCGTCGCAGCTCCTCGTCACCGCCAGCAGCCTGGCCGAGGATATCTGGCGCGGCGCGATCAAGCCAACGGCGAGCGAGCGGCAGGTCGTTTTGATCGGGCGGGTATCAGTAGTGGTCGTCACCATCATCTCAGCCGTGCTCGCCCTCAATCCGGAGAGCAGCATATTGAGTCTTGTCGGCAATGCTTGGGCGGGTTTTGGCGCAGCCTTTGGTCCCGTGATCCTCGCAGCACTGTGGTGGCGCGGCACCACCCGCGCGGGCGCCCTCGCCGGGATGTTGACCGGCGCGCTTGTCGTCGTCGGCTGGATTGCGATGGGCTGGTCGGACTGGCTCTATGAGATCATCCCGGGCTTTGCCGCCGCCAGCATCGTCATCTGGCTGGTCAGTCGGATGACAACCGGCCCCGCGCCGGCGATCCTCGACCTGTTTGATCGCGCCATTGCCGCGACCCGCCCGCTCGACAGCA
>JANOPV010000331.1:0-1566 GCA_031422035.1 Sphingomonas sp.
GGTGTTCGACGAATGCCCGCCCGCGGGGGTGGATCGGACGCGTGCGATTGCCAGCATGGACCGGTCGATGCGCTGGGCCCAACGCAGCCGCGATGCGTTTGACGCTGGTGGCGACCATGCGGCGGGCGCGGCTTTGTTCGGCATTCAGCAGGGCTCGCTCGATCAGGAACTGCGCGCGCTGTCCGCGGATGCGCTGATCGGGATCGGCTTTGATGGCTATGCGATTGGCGGGCTGGCGGTGGGCGAGGGGCAGGCGGCGATGTTCGGCGTGCTCGATTATGCCCCCGCGATGCTGCCCGCTGACAAGCCGCGCTATCTGATGGGGGTGGGCAAACCCGATGACTTGGTTGGTGCGGTGGAGCGCGGGGTCGACATGTTTGACTGCGTCTTGCCGACGCGCTCCGGCCGCAATGGGCAGGCATTCACCTGGGCCGGACCGATCAACATCCGCAATGCCCGCATGGCCGAGGATGAAGCGCCGCTGGACGCACGGTGTGGCTGCCCGGTCTGTGCGATCTGGTCACGGGCTTATCTCCACCACCTCGTCAAATCGGGCGAGATGCTGGGCGCGATGTTGATGACCGAGCATAATGTGTGTTTCTATCAGGCGCTGATGGCGGGCATGCGTACGGCGATTGCGCAGGGCGGTTTTGCCGATTTCGCCGCGAAATTCCGGGCCGACTATGCCGCTAAGGTCGGCACAATAATCGCATAGCGCCCGCCGCGCTCGTCGATCTCGAGCGGTTGACGCAATTGCCGCGCCAGACCGAGCAGCACGCGATGATAGCTGGACCGATGGCCTTCAAACAGGTTCGGCCCGCGCAACCCCTCTGACGTTACCGCGAGCCGGGCGTGACCAGTGCCCGCCGCTTCTGTTGAGAGGGTAATGACGACGGTGGCGCCCGGCTTATGCGACACAGCGAGTTCGACCAGCTCCGTGACGAAGAAGGCGATGGGCAGCGCCGTGTCCTGCGACATCCGAACCGGCACAGTGTCGATGTGGATCGCGCCGCTGCCCTGCGCGGTCACCAGATTCTGGTGTAGCCCGTTGGACAGATCGGTCAGCAGCGTATTAGCGGCGACGCCGGTGGGCGCCTCGCCCTCAGCCTGGAGATGGCGATACACGACAGCGAGGGCATCGACCCGCCGCTGGATCGTGCGATAGGCGCCGATGGCATCCTCATTCGCGCTATCGCGGCTGTGCAGGTTGATGAGGCTGGAGATAATCTGAAGGTTATTCTTAACCCGGTGATGGACTTCGCGGGTCAAGGTCTGCTGATGGTCGAGTGACAGCGCCAGCGATTGCTTGTCGCCGGCCACCCGATCCACCAGCCCGCGCATCAACCCGTCGAGCGATGTGACTTCGGCGACACTGAACCAGCCGCGCCGTGGCGGGGCCAGGCGGTCTCCCGGCGCATAGCTGTGCAGCTGACGCCCCAATCGGGCAACGGGCGCGAGCAGCAGGCTGTCGACGATGAGCCAGCTAAGCAACAGCGCCAGCAGCCACATGCCCAACGGGGTAGCCAGCGTGAGCGCGGCATCGGCGCTGTCGAACAAGGCGCGGTT
>JANOPV010000332.1:0-4468 GCA_031422035.1 Sphingomonas sp.
CGCCGCCGATCATCCGGGTCGATGTGCCCCAGCTGGTGGTGTGCGCGAGCGCGTGATTGCCGTCGCGGTCTTGATAACGGATGCCCGCTGCCTCCGCAAAACTGGTGCCGAGATAGTGCGAGGTGCCCGCCTGCAGCGCCTTGCCGTCCTGCATCATCGCTTCGATGCTGTAGGTGGCGGTTGCGCCGGGAAAACGCTCATGCTCTGGCTTTTCGCCTGCAATCACCGGCATCGCGAGCACGGTTTCCGCAAATTCACGATACATTTCAAGTGCCCGCAGCGTTTCCGCCATGGCGTCCTCGCGGGTGGCGTGGGCCGTATGCCCCTCCTGCCAGAGGAATTCGGTGGTGCGCAGGAACATCCGCGTCCGCATCTCCCACCGCACGACATTGGCCCATTGATTGACCATCAGCGGCAGGTCGCGCCACGACTGCACCCAGCGCGCCATCGCCGCACCAATCACCGTTTCGGAGGTCGGGCGGACGATCAGCGGCTCTTCGAGCTTTGCCTCTGGATCGGGAACCAGCCCGCCCTTGCCATCGGTTATCAGCCGGTGGTGCGTGACAACCGCCATTTCTTTAGCAAAACCATCGACATGCTCGGCTTCTTTGGCAAAATAGCTCAAGGGGATGAACAGCGGAAAATAGGCGTTTTGGACACCGGCCGCCTTGATACGGTCGTCCATCAGCCGCTGGATGCGTTCCCAGATGCCATAGCCCCACGGGCGGATGATCATGCAACCGCGCACGCCGCTTTCTTCAGCCATGTCGGCTGCGGTGATGACTTCTTGATACCAGGCCGCAAAATCAGCAGTGCGAGTCGTATTCAGAGCGTGCTTATTTTTCAACAAAACTAGCCTTTAAAAATATGTTATGAGTGAAATCTAACGCGATTTCTTATCTGCTTTGAGCGCTTCAAGCTCGGCTCTCAGTGCCGCGATCTCAGCGTCACGCGGATCAGCCGCCGCCCCATCCCGCTTGCGCCCGCCACCGGGACGAAACGCAGAGGTCGCCGCCTCCAGCATCTGCATATTTCGCTTGGCCAATTCGGCGATCGGGTTGCCGGCCAATGCACCTTCGATGGCGGAGCGAAACTGTTGCTGGTTTCGGCGAAAACTATCCATCGCATTGTCGAGATAGCCCGGCACCATCGCTTGCATGCTGTCGCCGTAGAGCGAGATGAGGTCGCGCAGAAAACCGACCGGCAGCATCGTCTGGCCCTTTTGCTCGGCCTCCATGATGATCTGCGTTAGAACATTATGGGTGATGTCGTCTTCCGACCGGGCATCGACAACCCGAAACTCTCGTCCCTCACGGACCATCACCGCTAGATCTTCGAGCGTGATATATGTCGAGCGGGAGGTGTCATAAAGTCGCCGATTGGCATATTTCTTGACGGTAATAATGCCGTCTGCGGAGTCGCGCTTGCTTGCCATTTGTGCATAATCCTGTCGCAGGCCGAGATGCGGACCAGTTCGGAGCGTTAAACCTGATGGTAGCAGCAAGCGATACCGCACCGCAACATGCACCCCGTCCGCTGCCGTTATTCCTTGATTTGGTGCGCCGGGTGGCCGTTGACGATCCAGTGTTGGCGGCACGCGCGCTGGCTGGGGTACGGCGCTATGCGGCGGCACAGCGCGAACCCGATTCAGCGCCGTTAACCCGCATCGCCCTCGGCCCGCTTAAGGCGCGAGTTGCGGGGGAAAGTGGACCACTGGTGGTGCTGGTCCCATCGCTGATCAATCCAGCCGACGTCATGGACCTAGATCGGGACCGCTCGCTGCTGCGCTGGCTGGGGGCGAACGGGCACCGCGCGCTGTTGCTTGATTGGGGCACGCCGACGCCAGCCGATGCCAACCGCGACTTGGCGGCGCATGTTACCGAACATTTGCTGCCCGCGCTTACCGCTTTGGGTGAACCTGTGCATCTGGTCGGCTATTGCCTCAGCGGGGTGCTGGCGATGGCCGCCGCTCCGTTGGCCTCGGTGCACTCGCTATCGCTGATCGCGACGCCATGGCATTTTGACGCTTACCCCGCGACATCGCGCGCCACGCTGGCTGCAATGTGGAAGGCGCAGCGCTCGGCAGCGGAGACGCTGGGGCTGTTGCCACTGGAACTGCTGCAAACCGCATTTTGGAGCCTCGACCCGGAGCGGACTGTACACAAATTTGCGGCGCTGGCCGATCTGGATGACGATGATCCGGTGCTCATCCGCTTTGCCCGGCTCGAAGATTGGGCCAATGGTGGCGCAGCGCTGGCCGCCGCCGCTGGGCGCGATCTGTTCAAGCGGTTACTGCAAGATGATGAGACTGGGCGCGGACTGTGGACTGTTGGCGGTGAGTGTATCGATCCATCGGCACTAGGCTGTCGCGCACACCAGTTCACCGCCGCCGCTGACCAGATTGCGCCAGCCGAGACGGCTTGCCGGGTGATCCCGTCGACAGCGTGCCCATCGGGGCATGTCGGGATGATGGTCGGCAGTCAGGCGATGCGCGGCTGCTGGGAGCCGCTGGCTGACTGGATCAAGCGCGGCTGACCGCATCCGCCGCGCAGCTCGACGGGTCCGGACCGGACAGCGTGTCATTTGCGCAACAGCAGACGCTAAAATGCGTTCATGTGCGGTAAATTGTTGCAGACTCGCGTCAGTTGCCCTTGAAACCAGATTATCGATTTACGCCTGCGTTAGACAGGTCAACTGCGGAGACCCCGATGAAAAAAGCGAGCCTTTTGGGCGCGAGCACCCTGTTTGCGGTCGCAATCGCCATCAGCCAGCCAGCAATGGCCCAAGATGCACAAGCCTGCCCTGACGATGACAATGATGGCGTCTGCAACGCTGATGAAGCGGCTGAGGACAATACCGCTATTGTCGTTACCGGCACGCGTATCGCGCGGCCGACCCTCGAATCAGCCGTGCCGCTGACCTCGGTTACGGTGGAAGACCTTACCGGCACCGGTGAAGTGTCGCTGGGCGATGCGCTCAACGATCTGCCGTCGCTGCGCTCGACCTTCTCGTCCGGCAACTCGTCGCGGTTCATTGGCACCGCTGGCCTGAGCTTGCTTGATCTTCGCGGCCTTGGCACAGATCGCACCCTGGTGCTGGTCAACGGTCGTCGCCACGTAACGGCAACCCCTGGTGATAACGGGTTCGACGTCAACACCATCCCGACCGATCTGATTGAGCGCGTCGACATCGTGACTGGTGGTAACTCCGCCGTCTACGGTTCGGACGCCGTCGCCGGGGTCGTCAACTTCATCATGCGCCGTGATTATGATGGATTCCAAATCCGCGGCCAGGGCGGCATCTCGTCGCGCGGTGATCGTGGGACATATTTCCTGTCAGCCGTCTGGGGCAACAACTTCGCTGATGGTCGCGGTAACATTACGCTGGCGGCGGAATATACCCGTCAGCAGCCATTGCTGTCGCGCGATCGCAATGATCTTACCGGTGCCTACACAGGCCGGTGCCAGTTCAACGCAACTTCGCTTAGCGCGGGCGAGCCAGCTGCTGGTAATGGCATTCCTGATGCTACCTTTGTCTGCGGTGTTCGTAACAGCACCATTTCGGATGGCGGCACGATCGGTATCGTCAACGGCGCAACGGGCGCAGCCTTGCGATTTGACCGCAACGGCAATCTGTTTGTCGATACGCCGCCGTCCACGTTCCGGACCTTTGGTTCGGGCAATAACCAGGGTGGCGAAGGGTCAACGCTCAATAACGCGGGCAGCTTGCTTGCGGGTGTGGATCGTTACGCGTTCAACCTGTACAGTCATTTTGACGTTTCGGATGCCTTCCGTCCGTTTGTCGAAGCAAAGTTTGTCCGCACCGTGGTGTCGGGTGATGGTCAACCGACCTTCTTCCCAAGCGCTGCTGTCGCGCCAGCCATGCGTTGCAACAACGGCTTTCTGACCGCAGCGTCGCTGCTAACGCTACAGAGCTTTGGGCTTTGCGCAAACGTCGCTGCGGGCACATTCCCGATCTCGCGTTTCAACGTCGATTTTGGCGGCAGAAATTTCCGCGGTCGGCGTGATACCTATCGTGCGGTCGTCGGGGTTGAAGGCACGTTCAACGACGATTGGCGTTACGAATTGGCCGTGAACTATGGCCGCTTTGAAGCCTTTGGTCGCAACACGGGGCAACTCGCCCTGCGCGATCTTGCTGGCAACCCAATTGGGTTCTCGCTCGCAATCGATGCTGTTCTGGCACCGGTTGGGTTCACCGGAACCAACTTCATCCGAAACGCTGCGGGCCAACAGGTCATCTGCCGTGCGAATCTGGTAACCAACGTGGCGCCGGGCTGCCTGCCCATCAACGTCTTTGGCGATGGCGCACCTGATCCACGGGCTTTGGCAGCGGCATTTGCCGAAACGACAATCACGGAATTTGCAGACCAGCTCGTAACCTCGGCATTTGTTTCGGGTGACTTCTCACAGCTGTTTGAACTGCCGGGCGGTCCGATCTCTTTCGCTCT
>JANOPV010000333.1:0-14873 GCA_031422035.1 Sphingomonas sp.
ATCGCCAGATAATCGTTGGAGCACCAGACGGTGATTGGTTTTGGGCCATTATGCCCCGCAAAACAGCGCGCGTTCGGGAATGCACCTTTATTGCGCAGGATGTCGACAAACACGCGGTAGCGGCCTTCTTCATGAAGGCGCTCAATCGCAGCACTGAACACACTGTTATAATCCACCGGATTCTCGCCCGCTGCTGATTTTTGCGCCATAGCGAGCGGGCGCAGACGATACCAGTGCGAACGTTTCGCAATGTTGGTCAGATGGCGATAATCCGGTTGATGCCGTAGCCTGCAAGGGCGGAAAGATAGACGGAATGTCGGTCTGGGTCACCATTGAACACCGCGCAACGATCGGGAGTTTTGCCCGACCAATCCTGATCAGCAGTAAGGTGGGCAACCCGGCGGGCTATCCCGGCGCTGCCGTCAATGAACGCAATATCCCGGTTCATGTTTAGAATTGTGCTGGCCGCATGATGAAGTTCGTCTCGAACAAGCGGGAAATGGGTGCAGCCTAGCACGACCTGATCGATGAGCTGTCCCAGCGGATGCGAATCACGCAAGCCCCACATGGCGCGCAGGAAAATCGCCGGATCTGGAACTTCCCCCCGCATTTTGGCTTCAGCTGCGTTGACGAGCTCTGGCGCGGCAAACCGGATCAAGGTTTTATCCTCGGCAAATTCGCTCTCCAGGCGATCAACATAAGGCTGGCATATGGTTGATTCGGTGCCGAGAAGTCCGATCACGCCGCTGCGCGTCGCCAACGCCGCCGGTTTTATTGCTGGCACAGTGCCAACGACTGGCACTTCCAACACGCTGCGGACGTGTGCCAGCGCGATTGTAGATGCCGTGTTGCAGGCAATGACAATGAGGCGCGGGCTGTAGCGTTCTGTGAGGCGTCCGAGCATCGCGCAGACCCGGGTAGCAACCGCCATCTCGCTCTTTTCGCCATAAGGAAGCCCCGCATAATCCGCCGCATAAACTATCGGCGCGCGGGGAAGCAGCGTCAGCGTCGGCCCGAGCACTGACAGGCCGCCAATGCCACTGTCAAAGAACAGCAAGGGGGCGTCAGAAGCTGGAGCATCTAGGGTCATCAACGCGTGTTACCCGAGGGAAGCACGTAGCGGCAATCGCAACCTTTTCCTGATTGATAAAGCGGCATAGATAAGAGTTATCTGGTGCTCAGAGTTGAAAGGGGTTTTTGTGGAGATTTTCTGGGTCACTCCGGTGTTGCTGGCATTCGCGGGCTACTTCATCGGGTCCGTTCCTTTCGGGTTGATCCTAACTCGCCTAACCGGCGCGGGTGACCTACGGGCCATCGGTTCTGGCAGCATCGGCGCGACAAATGTGCTGCGGACTGGCCGCAAGGGGATAGCATTGGCGACATTGGTGCTCGACCTTTTGAAGGGATCGGCGGCAATTTGGGTAGCTTATGCCGTTTCGCCTGACGATGCTCCATTGGCAGGTGCCGCCGCCGTCCTGGGGCATCTCTACCCTCTCTGGTTGAAGTTCCGTGGGGGGAAGGGCGTCGCTACGTTGATGGGCACCACCGTTGCGCTGAGCTGGCCAATGGGCGTGGTTTACGCGGTCGTGTGGCTCGGCACGCTAGCGCTGCTTAGGATTAGCTCGTTAGCCGGGATGTTGGCGGCTGCGAGCGTGCCGATCGCGGCGCTGTTGCTTGGGCGCACTGACCTGTTCCCGCTCGGCCTCGCGCTAGCTATGCTAGTGATCTGGCGCCATCGGAAAAACATTCAGCGGTTGTTGGCTGGAACTGAGCCACGCGTCGGTTCGGGCACTGCTGCCTCACTAGATGATCGCGCGTGAGCGCACCGCCGCCGCTTGACGCGATTGATCGAATTCGCCTTGCCCGCACGCATCGGGTTGGCCCGATAGGCTATGCGCAGCTGCTCGCACGCTTTGGCACCGCAACAGCTGCACTATCAGCGCTTCCTGATCTCGCCAGCCGGTCCGGCGGCAAGGCGCCCCGCAGCCCGGCGCGTGCCGACATCGAGCGTGAACATGCTGCTGTCTCGGGGCTAGGTGGACGCTATCTGTTTATCGACCAGCCTGATTATCCGGCATTATTACGCGAAGCGCACGGGGCACCGCCAGTGCTGATCGCGAGCGGAAATGCAGCGTTGTTGGACCGTCCAACCATTGCGGTTGTTGGCGCTAGGAACGCTTCAGCTGCTGCATGCCGATTTGCGTGGATGCTGGCTGGCGAACTCGGTAAAGCTGGGGTGACGGTGATCAGCGGTTTGGCGCGCGGGATCGACACGGCGGCACACCGGGGCGCGCTGGCAACCGGAACGGTCGGCGTCATCGCTAGCGGTCTCGACATCAATTTTCCACCAGAAAATCGGGAACTCCAGGCCCAGCTTGCGCATGATCATCTCGTGCTCACCGAATATCCGCCGGGCACGGAGCCATTGGCGCGCCAATTTCCGCATCGCAACCGGATCATCGCTTGGGCCAGCATCGGCACTATTGTGGTGGAGGCCGCGCCGCGATCAGGCTCGCTCCTAACAGCGCGACTAGCAAATGAGGCCGGGCGGGACGTTATGGCGGTGCCTGGCTCTCCGCTCGATCCGCGAGCGCAAGGGTGCAATATCCTGATCCGAGAAGGTGCCACTCTCGTCCAAAACGTTGATGATGTGTTGGAAGCCATCGGCGGTATCGGTGACAACATCGTGCGTCAGCAAGCGGTTATAAGCTATGCCCCCATCGCTGCCGAAACTGATGATGCGTCCAGAGCACGATTGACCGAAATGCTTGGTCCTGTCGCGGTTGCCATCGATGAACTAGTCCGACAATCGGGTTTGAGCAGCGCTGAAGTGCAAACGGTGCTGGTTGAGCTTGAGCTGAGCGGGCGCCTTGAGCGGCATGCCGGGGGTCGGGTTTCAGCGCTCTAATCAGTTCACAACGCATTCAGACCGCCACCCCCAATATGTGATGACATATCATGTGTACGGGGGATATCATGACCGCACTCCGCTCTTTTGTTTCCGTCATCGCGATTACGGCGTCACTGTCAGCGGCGACGCCGCAATCCTATGCCGCACAACCGCAGGACGGGCAGCAGCAGAATATGCAGGCTCAGCCAAATGGCGGACGCTTCTGTCGCAATGCACCAGCGTTGCCAGAGCTCCCCCCTGAAATTTCACAGAACCAGCAGCAAGGGACACGGCCGACGCCGCGCGGACGCCTCGGAGCGGTGCCACCACCACCGCCGCCTCCTCCGTCACCCACAGCGCCTTATGAGGCCGCGACTGATTCGGGCAGTAGCGATGTTGTCGTTTCTGGCACAGCAGTTCGCCGTGAAGCGTCCCCGCCGGCGTCGCCAACCCCCGGTTCGCCAAGCGTCGGTTCGATGGCGGGAGCCGATGATCGGGCGACACGACGCCCACCCATCATGCCGCCTGGCCCACCGCCACGTCCACGCCCGCGTCCGCAGTCGGGAATTTTGACCGCTGGCGAGCATGATGATTTGCTCAATCCGCTGCTCTATGCCCGCTATGTCAACCAATCTGGGCTTGGACAGCAAATCCAAGATCTGCCGCGCGTCGATACTGACCGGGTGCTGACGGTGCGGGTGACAGATAATGCCGGGCGGCCGATCAGGCGTGCGAACGTCGCCATCACCTGCTCTGATGGCAGCATATTGCGCCTGAATACGCAGTCTGACGGGACGGCGGCGTTCTTCCCCGCCCTCGACATGCTGAGCCCGACAATCCAGATTCGCGCGCAGGCTGGCCGCGCAAACTTTAGCAACTTAATGCGGGTGGAGCTGAACAATCAGCCGGGCGGGCAACAGATCAATATTGCGATGAGCAATGGCGCGGGGCAGGCTAACCGTGCTGCAACTCTGGACCTTGCTTTCGTCGTCGACACCACGGGCAGTATGGGCGACGAAATCCGCTATTTGCAAAGCGAGCTGACCAGCATCATCGGCTCGCTGCAAAGCCGTCATCCCGGCACGGTCATTCGGATCGCCTTCGTTTTCTATAAGGATCAGGGCGATACTTACGTCACCCAGACGGTGGGCTTTGATGGTAACATCAGTCGTGCCCAGTCGGTGCTGATGGCGCAAAGCGCGGGCGGTGGCGGTGATTACCCCGAGGCGATGGACGAAGCGTTGATCCGCGGCGTTGGCCTTCATTGGCGACCGGGCGCTGTGCGGTCGCTGGTGCTGGTCGCCGACGCGCCGCCGCATGACCATTTATTTGGTCGCACCTGGGCGGCGGTTGAAGCGGCGCGGGCACAAAGCATCCACATCATCCCGGTTGCAGCATCTGGCGCCGCTGACCGCGCCGAATATGCGATGCGGGCGATGGCAGCGTTCACCCAGTCGCGGTATTTATTCCTGACCGATGATAGTGGTGTCGGCAATGCGCATGCGGCGCCAGCGATTGATTGTTACCTCGTCACGCGGCTTGATGCAGCGCTGCGCCGGGTCATCAGCAGCCAGCTGTCCGGACGGCGTGTCGAACCGGCTGAGCAGGAGGTGATCCGGCGGGTTGGCGACTATGATAATGGCCGGTGCATTTTGCCGCAGGGTTATTCCAGCCAAAGTCAGTGAAAAGGCCAGTGAAACTGCGATTGTGAATGGCTTGGTGGAAGTTCATCGACAATATTCGCAGCGCCCCTTGACGGCACCCGTTGGAGGCCGTCACCCTCGCGTGCACGTGTAAGGGCTATTTGGGGTTATAAGTTTTATTATGCAACTGGTCGTTGTCGAATCGCCATCCAAGGCAAAAACAATCGAGGGTTATCTGGGCGGGGACTTTAAGGTCCTGGCGTCTTACGGCCATATCCGCGACCTGCCGCCGCGCGATGGATCCATCGACCCCGATGACGGCTTTGCGATGATCTGGGAAACCTATCCCGACAAGGCCAAGCGGCTGAAGGAGATTGCGGACGCGGCCAAGACTGCCACCCGGCTGATCCTCGCGACTGACCCTGATCGTGAGGGGGAAGCGATTAGCTGGCATGTGCAAGAAGTGCTGCGCGCCAAGAAGGCGCTGCCGGACAAGGTCGACCGGGTAACGTTCAACGCGATTACCAAGACCGCCGTCCTGACCGCGATGGCCAATCCGCGCGCGCTCGACGATGATCTGATCGATGCGTATCGCGCGCGCCGGGCGCTGGATTATCTGGTCGGGTTTACCCTGTCGCCAGTGCTGTGGCGCAAGCTACCCGGCGCGAAATCGGCTGGTCGCGTGCAATCGGTAGCATTGCGTCTGATCGTTGATCGCGAGCGGGAGATTGAGGCGTTCAAGGCGCAAGAATATTGGTCAGTCACCGCGCGGCTGGAGCAGGGCGGGACGCCCTTTGCTGCGCGCCTGGTGCGCTTTGATGGGGCAAAGATCGATCGACTGACCATTAGCGACCAAGGCACAGCAGACCGTGCGAAGGCAGCGGTTGAAGCCGGGCGGTTCACGGTTGAGAGCGTGGAGGTCAAGCCCACCACCCGCAACCCGCCACCGCCGTTCACCACCAGCTCGCTGCAACAGGAAGCGGCGCGCAAGCTGGGTTTTGCCGCCAGCCACACGATGCGGGTGGCCCAGGGGCTCTACGAAGACGGCCTCATCACCTATATGCGGACCGACGGGGTGCAGATGGACGAAAGCGCCATTTCCGACGCCCGCCGGGCCATCGCCGCCCGCTATGATGGCGGTTATGTGCCCGATCAGCCGCGTCGCTATCAGACCAAGGCCAAAAATGCGCAGGAAGCGCATGAGGCAATCCGCCCGACCGATTTCATGCGGGCGACCGCAGGGTCAGCCGACCATGGGCGGCTCTATGAGCTGATCTACAAGCGGGCGATGGCCAGCCAGATGGCGAGCGCCCAGCTGGAGCGCACCGCCGTTGAGCTGGTCGAGGCAACGGGGCGACATGCGCTGCGTGCCACAGGGCAGGTGATCCGTTTTCCGGGCTTCCTCGCGCTGTATGAAGAAGGCCGTGATGACGCCGGTGATGATGAGGATGCGCGGCTGTTACCCGCGATAAATCGCGGCGATGTGCCAGCCAAACATGGTGTCGAAGCGGACCAGCATTTCACCCAACCACCGCCGCGCTTTTCCGAAGCGTCACTGGTCAAGCGGATGGAAGAATTGGGCATTGGTCGCCCGTCGACCTACGCCTCGATCCTGCAGGTGCTGAAGGACCGATCCTATGTGCGAATGGATAAAACCCGTTTCTTTCCAGAGGAAAGCGGGCGTTTATTGACAGCATTTCTCGAACGCTATTTTGAGCGCTATGTCAGCTATGACTTCACCGCTGGTCTCGAAGAGGAACTGGACGATGTGTCTGGTGGTCGTGCCGATTGGCAAGACGTGCTGGCGGCATTCTGGCGAGATTTCAAACCGCGTACGGCTGAGGTCATGGAACAAAAGCCATCCGACGTGACGGCGGCGCTCGACGAATTTCTAAGCAGCTGGCTGTTCCCCGAAACCGAGGATGGCAGCGACCCGCGTCTTTGCCCGAAATGCGGCGAAGGGCGGCTGAGCCTGCGTGGCGGCAGGTTTGGCAGTTTTGTTGCGTGCGCCAATTATCCGGACTGCAAATATACCAGGCCATTTGGTCAGGGCGGGGCGGATGCGGCCAGCGATGATGGCCCGCTGGGCACCGACCCCGACACCGGGATGGACGTCATGCGCAAGGACGGGCGCTTTGGCCCCTATATCCAGCTAGGTGATGGCAAGGAAGCCAAGCGCAGCTCGATACCGGCTGATGTCGCGGGTGAACTCGATCTCGCGCTCGCGCTGCGCCTGCTCGCTCTGCCACGCGAAGTTGGCGCGCATCCCGAAACCGGAGAGCTGATCCAGGCCGGACTAGGGCGCTATGGCCCATATCTGTTGCACAACGGCAAATATACGAAGCTGACGACGACCGATGAGGTGTTGAACATCGGTATGAATGCGGCGGTTACGCAGATCGCCGAGGGCAATGCGCGCGGTGGTCGCCCAGCCAAGGCGGCGGGCAAAGAATTGGGTGCGCACCCCGAATCCGGCCTGACGATCAAGCTGATGGAGGGCCGGTTTGGGCCTTATGTCAGCGATGGTTCAACGCACGCGACGCTGCCCAAAAGTGCGGACAAGGATGCGATTACGCTGGAAGAGGCGCTGGAGCTGATCGCGGCGAAAATTGCCAAAGGTGGCGGGAAGGCAAAGCCGAAAAAGGCGGCCGCTCGCAGGGCCCCAGCCAAGGCCCCAGCAAAGAAGAAAGCGGCGGCGAAGAAGGTGGCAGCGAAGAAGGCTCCGGCGAAGGCGGCGACCAAGCCAGCTTGAGCTAGCCACATCTCGCGTCATTGCGAGCGTAGCGAAGCAATCCAGTGTTGTTCGGGCCGCTCTGGATTGCTTCGCTGCGCTCGCAATGACGACTTATGTCGCTATTCTACCCAGTCGAGCCCCATGTCGCGATAGACGCCGCGGTCCTCGGCCCAATCGGCCTTGACCTTGACGTGCAGGAAGAGGTGGACCTTTTTGCCGAGTTGCTCGCCAATTTCTGCCCGCGCCCTGCTGCCCAGTTCGCGGATGCGGGCGCCGCCTTTGCCCAGCACGATGGCGCGCTGGGTATCGCGGGCAACGAGGATCTGCTGGTGGATTTCCAGCGACCCGTCGCGGCGGGTGGTGTATTTTTCGGTCTCGACGGTTGACGCATAAGGCAGCTCGGCATGGAGCTGCCGGAAAATCTGTTCGCGGGTAATCTCTGCTGCCAGCATCCGCTCCGGCGCGTCGCTGATCTCGTCAGCGGGGAAATGCCATGGTGATGCGGGCAGCAGGCTAGTCAGATGCGTCTTTAGCGCGGGCACCCCATCACCGGTGAGCGCGCTGATGAAAAACGGTTGGACCGGCCCCATCCGCTCGGTCAGTGCCAGCGCGAGGCCCAGCAGCGGTTCCTTGGCGACCGCATCAACCTTGTTGAGCACGATCAGCAGTGGCTCCTTGCGGCCCTTGAGCGCGTCGGCGATGGCATTCACCTTGACGTTCAGGCCGCGGGTGGCGTCGATCATGAACAGGATGGCGTCGGCCCCGTCCGCCCCGCTCCACGCTGCCGCCACCATTGCCCGGTCGAGGCGGCGTTCGGGCTTGAAGATACCGGGCGTGTCAATGAGGACGATCTGGGCGTCGCCCTCGATCGCGATCCCCATCAGGCGGGTGCGCGTCGTCTGCGCCTTGGCGCTGGTGATCGCGACCTTTTGGCCGACGAGCGCGTTGACGAGGGTGGATTTGCCGGCATTTGGCGCGCCGACAACGGCGATGAAGCCACAATGCTGGGTCATGAAGCTGGTCCTGTTAGTTGGCTGAGGAGGGCGGCGGCGGCGGCCGTTTCCGCCTCTTGCTTGCTGGCGCCACTAGCGGTGGCGCCGCCTGAATTGAGGACGCTGACGGCGACGGTGAAGCGTGGTGCATGGTCCGGCCCGTCGCGGCGTTCGATGCTGTAGACGGGGGGCTTGCGGCGGTTAGCAGCGGTCCATTCGAGCAGCGCGGATTTGGGATGCTTTGGTGCGGTCGCTGCGTGGTGGATACGCTCACCCCAGGCACTGAGGATGAAATCCTGCGCGGCGGTAAAGCCGGCGTCGATATAGAGCGCGCCGATGACTGCCTCCATGACGTCACCGACGATATTGTCGCTGTCTCGTCCGCCGTCGCCAAGCGCCTGTTTGCCGAGCCGTATATGCGGCGGCAGGCCGAGCGCGCGGGCGACTTCTGCACAGCTTTCACGGGTGACAAGAGTGTTGAGGCGGGCTGAGAGTTGCCCTTCGGTTTCCAGATGAAATCTGGTGTACAGCGCCTCCGACACCACCAGCCCCAGTACCCGGTCGCCGAGAAACTCCAGCCGCTGATAATCGCGCCCGCCATGGCTGCCGTGGGTCAACGCTTCGATAAATAGCGCTGGGTCGCGCGGGGTATGACCGATCATGGTGATCAGTTCGGGCGGCACAGCGCTCAAAACCCCTCTCCGATCCGCGACCAGCGGGCGGCGGTGAACCAGCTGATGGGGTTGTACCAGGTGGCGGAGCCGTCGGTGGAGAACATCGTGAACCACGCCCGGCCAACGATATTGTCCATCGGCACGATACCAATCCCACCACCCTCAACCGCTGGAAATCGGCTGTCATAGCTGCGGTCGCGATTGTCGCCCATCAGGAACACATGCCCCGGTGGCACTTCATAGATGCCGGTCGTGTCAGCGTCCCCCAGAACGATGTCGAGGACGGCGTAACTGGGCCCACCGGGCAGGGTTTCACGGTAGCGCGGGTAGCGGCAATAGAGGCCATCGGCGCGCCGTTCCTCAAACTCCGGACGGAAGCAGGGGTTGCCCATGGAGGCCGCGACCATGTTCGGGCTGGCGGGGATGACGAGATCGGCCATGCGGCGGCGGGGAATGGCGCGGTCGTTGATGAAGACGATGCCGTCAATGACTTGAATACGGTCGCCGGGCAGACCGATGACGCGTTTGATGTAATCCTGACGATTGCCGGGCGGAGCCTTGAACACCACGACGTCGCCGCGCGCTGGCGTGCTGGCGAAGATGCGGCCTTCGGGCAGCGGCGGGCTGAACGGAATGCTATGCCGCGACAGGCCGTAGGAGAATTTCGTGGCGATCAGATAGTCGCCGATCAACAGGCGCGGCTGCATCGATTCCGACGGAATATTGAACGACGAGATCAAGGCGATCCGGATGATAACCACCGCCAGCACGAATTTAGCGAGGAACGCTAGAAAGCTGGTGCCTTGATGCGGCGTGGGCTGCGCGGTGGGCGTTGCGAAGCCGGTGGGATCGGTGGATGAGGACATCCGCGCGCTTTGGGCTGGGCAGGGGTTGCGCGTCAAGCTGGCGCTTGCGATTGCGCCCCGTTAGGGACAACGGTGAATGCCGACGATAGCGTGATGGGACAGCAATGAGCGACGTTGAAGCATGTTGGGCGCAGATCGAAGGGCACCGACCACAGCCGATTATGGCGCAAATTGCGCAGGATTGGGCGGCGCGGTCGGCATTGCTGGTCAAACAGCTCGGGGGCATCCGCTTTGACTGGACGAAGAACCACCTTGATGACGCCTTGATCGATAGTTTCGCGGCACTGGCCGATGCCGCTGGACTGGACGCCGCGCGGCGGGCGCTGTTTGCGGGCGAAGCGATCAACATCACCGAGGGCCGCGCCGCTGAACACACTGCCCAGCGCGGGGAGGGGAATGCCGACAGCGTCGCCATCGCCCGCGCGCTGCATGACCGGATGCGCGCGCTGATCGACGTGATCGACATCGGCGCGTTCGGGCCAGTGCAGCATGTTCTGCATATCGGCATTGGCGGTTCTGCACTGGGGCCAAAGCTGTTGGTGGATGCACTCGGGCGCGGCGGACAGCGGATTGATGTGGCGGTGGTCGCCAATGTCGATGGCGCAGCGCTGGCTGAGGCGATCAAGGATTTTGACCCGCATGCGACGTTGATTGTGGTCGCGTCAAAGACGTTCAGCACCACCGAAACGCTGATGAATGCCCAGTCGGCGCTGACGTGGATGGCGGATGCCGGGGTTGCGGACCCGATGGGCCGGGTGATCGCGCTGACCGCTATGCCCGAACGCGCGCTGGAATGGGGGGTGGATGAAACCCGCATCCTGCCGTTTCCGGAGAGCGTCGGCGGGCGCTATTCGCTGTGGTCATCGATTGGCTTTCCGGCGGCGCTGGCGCTGGGCTGGGATGCCTTTGCCGAATTACTGGAGGGCGGCGCCGAGATGGACCGCCATTTTCGCCTGACGCCATGGCGGGAGAATATTCCCGTGCTCGCGGCTATGGCTGACCTGTGGTACGCCCAAAGCACCGATGCCCAGACCCGCGCGGTGTTCGCATATGACGAGCGGTTGCGATTGCTTTCGCCCTATCTCCAGCAGCTGGAAATGGAATCGAACGGCAAGCGGGTGCGCGCCGATGGCACGCCATTGACCCGGCAGAGCGCGCCCGTCACCTGGGGCGGGGTTGGCACCGATGCGCAACATGCGGTGTTCCAGCTGTTGCACCAGGGCACCCGCGCCATTCCCGTTGAGTTTGTCGCGGTCGCGGAACCGCAGCACAGTCTCGACTTTGCCCACCATGAGGCGCTGCTGACCAATTGTTTTGCGCAAGGGGCGGCATTGATGGCTGGGCGGTCCAGCGATGATGGCGCGCGCCATTATCCGGGAGATCGCCCGTCAACGACGCTGCTGCTCGATGAGCTGGACCCGCGCACACTGGGGGCGTTGATCGCCTTTTATGAGCATCGGACGTTCGCCAATGCGGTGCTGCTGGGCATCAATCCATTTGATCAGTTTGGTGTCGAATTAGGCAAGGAGATGGCCAAAGCGGTTGGTGACGGCGACAGCGCGCTCGATGCGTCTACCAGTGCGTTGATGGCGGCAGCGTTTGGGGACGACGACAATGGCTGAGTATGACTATGACCTGTTCGTCATCGGCGCAGGATCGGGCGGAGTCCGGGCCGCGCGGATCGCATCGAGCCATGGCGCGCGCGTGGCGGTGGCCGAGGAACACCGGGTCGGCGGCACCTGTGTCATTCGCGGCTGCGTGCCAAAAAAGCTGCTGGTTTATGGCTCGCATTTTGCCGAGGACTTGACCGATGCGCGGCGTTTTGGGTGGGATACCAATGGCGCGACGTTTGACTGGCCGACCCTGCGCGACAATGTCGCGGCGGAGGTGGATCGGTTGGAGGGTGCCTATCAAACGACGTTGCACAGCAACAATGTCACCGTTTATCATGAGCGCGCGACCATCGCCGGGCCTAACCGCATCTGTCTGGCCAGCGGACGGGAGGTTACTGCGCGGATCATTTTGATAGCGACCGGTGCGTGGCCGTCCAAGCCCGATGTGCCGGGCGCGGAGCTGGGCATTACCTCTAATGAGGTCTTCTCACTCGGTGCCCTACCGAAACGGGCGGTCATCGCCGGGGCAGGCTATATCGCCAATGAATTTGCCGGAATTTTTCACGAGCTGGGCGTCGAGGTAACCCTGGTTACCCGGGGCAACCGGATGCTGCGCGGCTATGATGCCGAGATCGTCGACCGGCTGGTCGACATCAGCCGGGCCAAGGGTATCGACCTGCGCTATAATTTCGGCTTTGCCGGGGTCACGCAGAATGCCGACGGGACGCTACTGATTGATGGCGGCGAGACCGGAACCATCGAAACTGACTTGCTAATGTTTGCGATTGGCCGGGTGCCCAACACTGCGGCGCTGGGGCTCAATAATGTCGGCGTGGACCTGGACAATGAGGGCGCAGTCAAGGTCGGCCCGGATAATCAGAGCAATGTGCCGGGCATCTATGCGGTGGGGGACGTCACCAACCGGGTGCAGCTGACCCCGGTTGCCATCCGCGAGGGTCATGCCTTTGCCGACAGTGTGTTCGGCGGCAATCCGCGGACGATCGACTATGGCTGCATTCCAACTGCCGTGTTCGCCAACCCGCCGCTGGCCGGGGTTGGTCAAACGGAGGCAGAGGCGCGCGAGGCGGGTCATGAGGTGGCGGTGTATCGCTCCGATTTTCGCGCGATGAAGAATGTGCTCGCCGGGCGCAACGAACGCGCGCTGTATAAAATGGTGGTTGATGCGAAGACCGACCGGGTGCTGGGGCTGCATATGATCGGTCCGGATTCCCCGGAAATCCTACAAGCTGCGGCGATTGCGGTGAAGGCTGGCCTGACCAAACAGGCATTTGACGACACCATGGCTCTGCACCCGAGCATGGCTGAGGAATTGGTGCTCTTGAAATAAAGTTGCATCTCGCAACCTATCTTTCTATCGTCTGGCGATCAACGATAGAAAGGCGCGAGCATTGCAGCTTCATGGCAAGACCATATTGGTCACTGGCGGAACCGACGGGATCGGGGCCCAGCTGATCCGGCAATTGCGCGACAAGGGCGCGACGATTGTTACAACCGGGCGCAATCCAGAACGTATCGCGGCGACACGCGGCGAGGGGTTCACGGTTATTGCCGCCGACTTGGCGTCGATGGCGGGCATCGAGACACTGCTGACATCGGTTGAAGGCATGGCGATCGACATTCTCGTAAACAATGCTGGCGCTGGCGCCGATCATGATTTTCGGGATGGGCAGCCCGATCTCAGCGTCGCCGATCAAGCCATTTTTCTCAATCTGAATGCGCCTATCCACCTTATCACCCGGCTGATGCCAGTGTTGCAGGCGCGTCCCGCTGCGATGATCGTCAATGTCACCTCTGGTTTGGCGATTGCGCCGCGTGCAGGCGGCCCGGTCTATTGCGCGACCAAGGCGGCACTGCGGAGCTATGGCCAGGCATTACGGGCGCAGTTGAAGGGTAGCGGCATCCATATACTCGAAGCGTTGCCGCCAATGGTCGACACCCAGATGACGGCAGGGCGGGATGGCAACAAGCTGTCGGCAGCAGAATGCGCGCGCCAAATTATCGTCGGCATCGAGCGCGACGCCGATCAGGTCAATGTTGGTTTGGTGAAAGTTTTGCAGCGCGTTTATTCGCTGTCGCCGGCGTTGGCGCGCAGGATCATGCTCAGATTTTGAGGGATAGCATCATGACAGGCACTGTTCTGGTAACCGGGGGCTCGGGCTATATCGCCGGGTTCCTGATCCGGCAGCTGATTGAGCAAGGATGGACGGTCAATACCACGATCCGAAATCTAGGCCGAGAGGCGGATGTCCGCGGTTGGCTGGACGTGGATAATAGCCGTCTGCATTTTTTTGCTGCCGACCTGATGAACGATGCCGGTTGGGCGGAGGCAATGACGGGGTGCAGCCATGTCGCGCACGTCGCATCGCCGCTTCCCATGCATGCGCCGAAAAATGACGATGAGTTGATCGTGCCCGCGCGTGACGGGGCGTTGCGTGCGGTCCGCTTTGCCAAGGCCGCCGGGGTGAAGCGCCTCGTCATGACATCCTCGGTCGCCGCCATATCCTATGGCCAGCGCGGCAAGACCGTCTTTACAGAGGCGGATTGGACCGACGTGACCAGCCCCGATGCTTATGCCTATGTCAAATCCAAAACGATCGCCGAACGCGCGGCGCGGGGTTGGGTGGCGGCTGAGGGCGACGGCCTGGAGTTCTGCACCGTTAACCCGGCACTGGTGCTGGGGCCATTGCTGTCGCCGGATTTCTCGACGTCGCTGGAGGCGATCAAAAAGCTGCTCGAAGGGTCAATGCCTGGCCTTCCTGACATCGGTTTTGGCATTGTCGATGTGCGCGATGTTGCAGACATGCATGTGCGGTGCCTGACTGCGCCGAACATGGCGGGCGAGCGCTTCATCGCGTCCGGTCCGTTCACTAAGCTGACGGAGGTCGCCGCCATCCTCAAGGGTGGCCTCGGCGAGCAGGGGCGCAAGGTGCCAACGCGGCGTCTGCCGAGCTGGCTGGTGCGGATCTTCGCCAAATTCGATCCAGTAGTCGGCCAGATTGTCGGCGAACTCGGTAACGTTCGAGAGCAGGATGCGAGTCATGCCCGCGCGGTGCTCGGTTGGATGCCGCGGCCAGCGGCAGACTCGATTCTCGATACTGCGCGTAGCCTCATCGCGCATGGGGTGGTCAAGGTCTGAACGGTTGCCAACTGCCACGGTGCGCTGCAAAGCTGGTCGGCAAAACTGGGGGTTGGGAACGCATATGTCATCAAACATTGCCGAACTGGAGAAACGCCGCGCCGCAGCGCGCATAGGTGGCGGGCAGAAGCGGATAGATGCGCAGCATGCCAAGGGGCGGTTGACCGCGCGCGAACGGCTCGACGTGCTGCTCGATGAGGGGTCGTTTGAGGAGCTCGACATGTATGTCGAGCATAATTGCACCGATTTCGGCATGGCTGAGCAGAAGATACCCGGCGATGGGGTGGTGACCGGCAGCGGCACC
>JANOPV010000334.1:0-2544 GCA_031422035.1 Sphingomonas sp.
GGACATGGCGGCAGTGCCGTCCACCTCTGCGAGTTGCCGGGCGATGCTGGGTGATTGGCAGTGCGGGGTTGCGATGTTGCCGCTGACGGTGCGTCGGGTGGTGACAGCGGTTGCGGGCGAGACGGTTGCGGTCGCGGATGCGCCGTCCGGGCTTGCTCATGGTCGGTTGCGCTGGCTGAGCGGCCCGGCGCGCGGGCTAACCGCGACGATTATGGCCCAGGATGGCGGTTTGCTGACACTTGCTGAGCCAGTGGCGGGCGGGGTGGCGGTTGGCACGACAGCTGAGCTGATTGCCGGGTGCGACAAGCGCGCCGAAACCTGTCGGGCGCGCTTTGCCAACATCCTCAATTTTCGCGGGGAACCCCATCTGCCGGGGATTGACCTGTTGACCCGCTACCCCGGTGGCTGACGATTTGGGGGCGGATTTGGGTGCGCGCGCCTGGGCTGCGGCGCTGGACTTGGTCGGGGTACGGTTTCGGCTGCATGGGCGCGATGTGGCGACCGGGCTGGATTGCGTCGGGCTGGTGGCGGCGGCGTATCGAGTGGCGGGTTTCATGCCTGCGACCGTACCGGATCGCTATCGGCTGGCGGGCCCGGCGGCAGCGGTTGCGCAGGATTGGCTGCTGGCGAGCGGGCTGCGGCCGGTCCGCGATGCCGTGCGGCCGGGTGATGTCGCGCTGCTCGATATGGGCGGGGTCGATAGGGGCGGTGCGCGCGGGCGGGCGCAGCTGCACCTGATGCTGCTGGCGCCCGATGCCGCCATCCACGCCCATGCCGGTTTGCGCCGCGTGGTGGTCATGCCTGGGTCAGCGCCAGGGACGTTGCTGGGCCGCTGGCGGGTCGTTTCATTGAACGGAGAATAAGGCATGGCGACGCTGATTTTGACGGCGGTGGGCACGGCAGTGGCTGGCCCGCTGGGCGGGCTATTGGGCGCGGTCGCGGGGCAGACGATCGACCGGCAATGGTTGACGCCCGGCGGACGGCGTGGGCCGCGACTGGCTGATCTGCGGATCCAGACGTCGAGCTATGGCACGCCGATCCCGCGACTTTATGGGCGGATGCGGGTGGCAGGGACGGTGATCTGGTCAACCGACCTGATCGAACGGCGGGCGCGGCAGAGCGCCGGGAAGGGCCAGCCGAAATCCACGACCTATAGTTATAGCGCGTCGTTTGCGGTGGCGCTGTCGTCGCGGCGGATTGTTGGCGTTCAGCGCATCTGGGCTGATGGAAATATCCTGCGCGGCAGTGACGGAAGTTTTACGCAACCGACCGGATTCCGGCTGCATGATGGCGGTGAGGCGCAAGCGGTGGATCCGTTGATCGCGGCGGCGGAGGGGCCGGGCGGTGCTCCGGCCTATCGCGGGATCGCCTATGCCGTGTTCGAGGACATGGACCTTTCGCCCTTTGGCAATCGCATCCCGTCGCTGACTTTTGAGGTCGAAGCGGATGCAGGGCCGGTGCGTTTTGCGACGCCGATGGCCGATCTGCTCGATGGGCTGGACGGGATAGCTCATAGTCCGGCGATGACGGGCTATGTCGTCGGTGGTGGGACGCGGCGGGACGCGCTGGGGCCGCTGATGGCGGTGCAGCCGATCAAACGGACATTAGGCGGGGATGGCGGCGGCTGGTCGGTGGCCGACGATGCGGTGGCGATCAATAATGCGGCCGCATTGCCCGACCCGGCTGCGCTGACCCGGCCAAGTGCGCCCGAACGGCGATTGGGCGGCGCGGACCGCTTGCCCCGCGAGATCACCGTCAGCCATTTCGACCCGGCGCGCGATTTTCAAACCGGCGTGCAGGTGGCGACACTTGCAGGCGCGGGTGCTGGGGGGTCGGGGCTGTCGTTCGATCTGCCGGTGGCGCTGGACGCGGCGGCGGCGCGGGCGCTGGCCGAGCAGGCGGCGCGGCGGGCGCGGGCAGGGCAACGCAGCCTAGACTGGTCGGCGGGGTTGGGCGGCCTCGCGCTGCCCCCGGGGCAGGCGGTGCTGGCGGATGATTCGGTGATGCTGGTTGCGGAACGACGGATTGAGGGCGGGGTGGCGATGCTGGCGCTGACCGGTCTGGCGGCGCGGCAGGCGGCAGACTTTGCGGCCGACGGTGGCCGCGCGGTGACTGCGCCCGATCTGCCGACCGGCGACACGGTGGCGGCGCTGTTTGACCTGCCTGCGCTAAGCGCCGCCGATGTCGATCAGCCGCGACTGGTGCTGGCGGCGACCGGCAGCGGCGCGGGCTGGCGGCGTGCGGCAGTGAGCGTCGAGCCGATCAGTGGCGGCGCGGTGGTGGCGCTGGAGAGTGTGCGAACAGTGGCCGTGCTGGGCACGGTATCGGCACATGGGTCGGCACATGGTGGGATGGCGACGACAGCGCTATTTGATGATCTAAGCTGGATTGAGGTGACGCTGGCGCGCGCGGATATGCAGCTCAGCAATGCTGATTATGACGACCTGCTGGCAGGGAGCAATGCCGCGATGGTCGGCGGGGAGCTGGTGCAATTCGGACTGGCAAGCCCGCTGGGGCAGCGGCGCTGGCGATTGTCGCACCTGC
>JANOPV010000335.1:0-4809 GCA_031422035.1 Sphingomonas sp.
GGATCATTGTCGCCCATTCGGGCATCCGCCATGCGCATGCGGGCGGCGAGTATAATGATCGCCGCGCGCAGTGTGAGGCTGCTGCCCAGCATTATGGCGTTGCAGCGTTGCGCGATCTCGACTCGGATCAGCTTGAGGCAGAGCGCGCGGGTCTCGACCCCCTGACGTTTCGCCGCGCCCGCCACGTGGTGACCGAAAATGCCCGGACGGTGCGCGCCGCTGCGGCACTCGCGGCAGGAGATATGGTCGAACTCGGCCAGTTGATGACGCAATCCCACACCTCAATGCGCGATGATTTTGCTATTACCGTGCCAGCCATCGATGCGCTGGCGGCGATTATGGCGGCCCCATTGGAGGGCATCGGCGGCGCGCGGATGACCGGTGGCGGTTTTGGCGGCTGCGTCATCGCGCTCGCCCCGCTTGACCGGGTGGACGCGGTTATCGACGCGGTGGCGCGCGATTATCGCGCGCCCGATGGCCGCCCTGCCGACATGTTTGTCTGCCAGCCCAGCGCGGGCGCGACAGTCGCCAGATTTGCCTAAACGCGCCGTTATGTCGCGCGCTTTGCCACCGTCTCGGGCAGGCTGAACCAGATGACCGCAGCGGCGATGAATGCCACTGATGCGGCGCTCATTATCGCTGGCAATGGATAGAATTTGGCCAGTTCACCGGTCACAATGGGTGCCAGCATACTGACAACCCGACCCCAGTTGAAAATCGACGCAGCGGTTGATCGCAGGTGCGGCGGATACAGTTCCGACAACCACGGCCCCCACACGACACTGGCCGAGAGCATCATGCCATAAGCGACGCCCACAATTTTCAACGGACTGTCGGGCAATGGCAGATACCAAGGATGCGTGAAGAGGGTGTCGTTGCCAAGGTCGACAAACAGATACACCGGCACGATGGCCGCCGCGCCGATGAACCCCCAGCCGACCACACGGCGACCATAGCGATCACCAATCCAGCCCCAGATCAAGCTGCCGACCAATTGCCCGATCAGCAACCAGCCCCAGACATCGCCGACGGCGGTGTCCGGGATGCCCCGTTCGTCTCTGAGGAACGTGGTCCCCCAGCCATTGAAACATTGGTACGCAAGGAAATTGAGCCCGGTCATGAGGGCGAGCAGCAAGGTTTGTTTGGCGACGCCAGGTTTGAATAATTCTGTCAGCGGGACGCTGGTTTGCGCAGTGGTCGGGTCGCCAGCGGTCCCGTCATAGGGAATCATCCGCCGATCATCAGGGATGATGAAGAATGCAAACACAGCCAGTGCGACCGGCACCGCGCCCGCCCACAAGAGCACCGACCAGTCGAGACCGTTGCGAAATGCGGCGGCGGACAGGAAGCTCAAAGCGGCGACGGCAGCATTGTAGGTCGCAAACACAATCCCAGCGATTTTGCCACGGATCGCCTTATCGAACAGGCCGGAATACACGCCGACAGCAATCGGAAACATCGACCCCAGGAAAAAGCCGAGGCCGAGCCGTTGGCCGATCAGCAGCAGGTAACTGGTTACCGCGAGGCCGGATAACAGAAATCCGCCATAGCCGATCATCGAGATCACCAGCGCATTGCGCCGCCCGATCTTGTCGGCGACCTGCCCCATGACCACCGCACCGATAATCGCGCCAATGGCTTGCAGGGTATAAAGCGACCCGGACTGAGTCAAAGTCAGGTCGAGGCTGTCCATGATATAGGGCCGCAAGATGTCGACCGTATTCCATGACCACGCATAGAAAAAATAGGCGATCAACAGGAAGCTGAGCGCCGCAATCCGGCGGCCGAGCGACAAGTCGCGGGCATTGATCATGGTCATGCTGATTGTCCCTGTAACGCGCGCATCCGTTCAAACACGTCAACGCCGATCTGGTCGAGCAAATCGATCATATCGATGAACACCCAGTTTTCGGCGAGCAAGTCGCCGTCCCGCCGCCAGAAATCCATGATCCGCTGGGTAATTCGCTTGTCCGTTGCCGGCAGCCCGAGCCAGCCCCCGCCGCTATGCGTGGCGTTGATGCTCGGCCAGCCGGTTGACGCGACATAGTCACCATCGCCGATCCGGCATTTGTGATTGCCGCCGACCCGGTCGGGAAAGGCCGCCAGGAACGGACGCTGATGCGCGCGTTCATAATCGGCGTGCCCGCGCGCGCTGCCGATCCCGCCGGGTCCATACCAGTGAAATTGCGGGGTCCAGAAATCGATCATGCCCATGCTGCTGAGCGAACGCCGGTCATAGCGCATCAGCCCGGCGATCATCGCCTCAACCAGTTTCAGGCTCTTGTCTGATTGCGCCGGGTCGGCGTTACCCAGCATGATGCCGTCCTGCGTCGCTGGGGCCGGGCACCACCCTTGGCCCAGTTGCGGCGCGAGCGGCCACTGACCGCACTCGATCATCAGCCGGGCGACGTCAAAAATGACATAGCTCTCAACCACCTGATCGCCCTCAAACCGGTCGAACCAGCCATAGCGCAGCCAAACCGGGCGCCCCGTCGGCTGAATGCCCCATAATGGCTTGGTGAAATGGCCGATGATGAATCCGGTGGAGGCAAACCAAGCCCCCTCGTTGAACGTGCCGGAGAGCAGGATGTCGGTGCGGCGTTCGGCATCCGGTAGTGCGGTCAGGATCGGGTGCCACAGCTCCGACAGGATCGCTGCGCGTCCAGCGACGCTGTTAACCGGGGCGGAGCAGTGGACAACTGCATCAGGTGCGTAGAGCGTGCTGGTCAGATCGCCCGCGCCATCGGCCAGCCGGCAATATGCGCAGATTTTGTCCCAATAGTCCGCCTTGGTCAGCATATGCACCCCTTTGACGCTGCATTATTGACTGCGAATGCAATCGCGGTAAACCACTAAGTTCATTCTGTGGAAGGAAGTGGGCAATGGCATCTGGCACAGCCATGGACAATGATGGCTGGACCACAGCAGCGCTAGAAGCGCGGACGGTGCGCTACGCCGACCTGCGGCCATGTTATAATGCCTTTATCGATTGCCGGACGCCGGGGTCTGAGGCGAAGGAAAACTTCACGATCATCGGCCCGGGTGTATCGGAAAATCCCCAGCAACACGTCCATATTGCCGAGCCGCACGGGTTTAATATCGGTGGCGCGCGGCAACCGCCCGGCTGCGTCAACTCGCAGCACAGCCACCAGACTGCAGAGGTCTTTGTCGTCCATTCGGGCGCATGGCGCTTTGATCTGGGCGAGCATGGCAATGATGCGCAGATCCACTTGCGGGTCGGCGATGTCATTTCCATTCCGACCAATGTATTTCGCGGCTTTACCGCCACGGCGCCCGCTGCGGACGGGTCGCCGGGATATTTATGGGCGGTGCTGGGGCAGGATGATCCCGGCCGGGTGACCTGGGCGCCGGATGTCTTTCAGATGGCGCAGGATTACGGCCTCGTCCTGCTGGAAAATGGCCAGCTCATCGACACTGTTGCAGGTGAGCGCAAGCCTGAAGGGGCCGCAGCATTGCGCCCGACCACAGCGGCTGAGGCCGCATCGCTGCGCCGCCTGAGCGATGCCGACACCGGCGCGATTGTCTGGCGCAATGGCGCAACAGCCGGTGACGGGGTTACCCCAATTATCGGTGATGGCGCGCCGCTTGATTGGCCGCATGGCTTTTGGCTCGACCGTATCGATGTAGCGGCGGATGAAGAGATGGCTTGGGACGAAAGCGACGCCACCGACGTGCTGTTCGTTCAGCGCGGCGACCTGCGCATTGCGTGCGCCGACGGCGACCTCATCGTCGGGCCGGGCGACACCATCAGTCTGCCCGCGGGATTGCCGCGTAGCCTCGCCTCAGACACCGGTGCCGTCGCCTATCTGGTTGGACGAGCATGAGCCACGTCGGCGGCACTCCTATCCCCAGCCCTATCCCCAGCGCTGCTGCCATCCCCAATGTCGGCGGGCGCGACATCGCCCAGATCCTAGCGCCGCAGGGTGACGTGCGACAACATATCCCCGGCTTCGATCCCGACTATAGCGACATCGTTGACTATATTCTGCGCTGTACCCACCGCATCTGGGAACAAAAGGATGTCGGCCTGATCGCGACCCATTATGGCAGCGACATTGTCGTCCACATGATGACCGGTCCGGCGCTTGGCATGGACGGGGTGATCGCCGGCACGGCGCGGACGCTCTCGGCCTTTCCCGACCGCACGTTGACAGGGGAGGCGGTAATCTGGTCGGATGCCAAAGACTATGCTGGTGACGGTGCCTATCTGTCCTCGCACCGCATTACCTCAACCGCGACCAATCTTGGCACGTCCGAACTTGGCCCGGCAACGGGCAAGCGGATCACCTTCACCACCATCGCCGATTGCCTGTGCCGCGAGAACCTCATCATCGAGGAATGGCTGGTCCGCGATTACAGCCACATGGCCTTGCAGCTCGGCTACCCCCCGCGCGCTGTCGCCCGGATCCATGCTGCCGCGGACGCCTTAGCGCGGGGGGCTGAGGGTCCGCGCCCCGCGTGGCGACAGGACGCGATGGCGCGAGTCAATGACGCGCCGCTGACCCCGTTCACCAGCGACGCTCTGCCGAACCCGCACAGCGATCCTCACACCTTCGCTCAAGCGCTGTTCGATCAGCTTATCACCCACCGCCGCTTTGGCCGCGTGCGAGAGGCCTATGCCCCCGCCGCACATTGGGCTGGCCCCGGCGGACGGCGGCTGTTTGGCTGGGGTGAAATCACCGGCTGGTTCACCGCCCTGATCGGCAGCTTTGGTGATGCCCGGATCGCTATTCAACACGTCGCGGCAGTGGACGATATGATCGCTGTCCGCTGGGAACTGGCGGGCAC
>JANOPV010000336.1:0-3704 GCA_031422035.1 Sphingomonas sp.
GCCACCACCAGATGCGCCCAGCCAAGCCGAGCTGGCATATCCTCAATATAGGTGGACAGGTCTGCGGCGATCCCAAAGCGCGCATAATCGGCGCGGACCCGGTCAATGTCCTCCGCCCGGCACTGCTGCGTGACTTGCAGCCGCTCACGAAAGGCGGGCGGCATCAACGACAGCGCCTCTGGCACGACATCCGCCAGAATTGTCGCACCCTGACTGCCGCCGGTGACCAGCAATCGGAATATGCCATCCGGACCAATGGCAGGAAATGGATGGTTGCGCAGTTCGCGGACCGTATCGCGCACCGGATTGCCAACGAGATGCACCCGCCCGCGTGCCTTTATTGGTAAGCGCGCAATGTCGGGGTACGCAGTCGCGATGGCATCAACACCGCTCGCCAGTAGCCGATTGACCCGGCCGAGCACCGCATTCTGTTCATGAACAATCTGCGGAATGCCAAGATTGCGGGCGGCGAGGAGCGCGGGCAGCGCCGGATAGCCGCCAAATCCGACAACTGCGGCGGGTTGAAATGCCCGCATCAGTTCAATCGCCATCGCCCGTCCGCGGCGGATGGCGTTGGCGGCACGTATCCAGCCCACTGGCCCGCCAGCCAATCGTCCAGCGGGCAGCACATGGACCTGAATAGCAGGGTCGATCCCCGGGATTTTCGCACCGCGGTCATCGGTGATCAGCGCAACCCGGTGGCCGCGCGCCATCAGCTCGCCGGCCAGGGCCTGCGCGGGGATCACATGCCCGCCGGTGCCGCCCGCGGCGAGGACGAGGTGGCGCGAAACGCTCATTGATTGATCCAGCCCGACACCGGTGCGGGCGCTGCGAGGTAGGGGTTACGCCGGGTCAGCGCGAGCAACAACCCCATCGCGAGCGCCAGCGCGATCAGCGACGATCCGCCATAGCTAATGAACGGCAAGGTCATGCCCTTCGACGGGGCAAGCTGGGTATTGACCGCAATATTGATCATTGCCTGCCCGCCAAATTGCGCAATCAGGCCGGTTCCGGCGAGGATCACAAACTGGTCCCGCTCTTCACGTAACCGGCTCAGAACCCGCAAGATCATCGCGATATACAATGCGAGGATCGCGGCACAGGCAACGAGGCCGAATTCTTCACCAATGACCGAAAAAATATAATCGGTATGCGCCTCAGGCAGCTGAAACTTCGCTTGCCCGGCAAAGGGACCGGAGCCGATCAGGCCGTTCGCCGACAGCGTCGCATGCGCCCGTTCCACCTGAAAGGAATCGCCTTCGCCAAACAGCCAGATGTCAATCCGCGCGCGGGCGACTGAGTAGGAGAAATAGGCGGCGATAATCACGCCAATCCCGCCGCCCGTCATGAACCCCATGATCCGCATCGGCAGGCCAGCCACGAACACCAGCACCAGCCACGTGCCCAGAAAAATCAGCGTCTGGCCAAAATCCGGCTGCATCATCAGCAGCACCGCGATCAGCCCGGTGGTGATCAGCGACAGCGAGAACAGCGGCAGTTTTTCATCATCAACCTTGCAGCTGAGCAGCCAGCCCATCGCAATCGCGAAACAGGGTTTCAGAAACTCTGACGGTTGCAGGCGAAATGCACCCGGCCCGAGCCAGCGGCGAGCGCCGTTCACTTCAGTGCCAACCAGCTGCACGAGGAACAGCCCGCTTATACCGATCACGGTTCCCCAAAAGGCGATCTGGCGGATCTCACGCTTGCTGCGCATCGCCGCCCACAGCATGACCGGGAGCGCCAGCGCCAGAAAAAACAGCTGGCGGAACAGATAATTGAGATCGTTCATCGACCCGCCGCGCCGCTCCAGAATCGACGCAGCAACCGGGGACGCGACAGCGATGGCCAGTAGACCCGTGGCAATCAACGTCATCGTCATAAACAGCAGGACGCGGTCAACTTCTGCATACCATTGCGCCACACCGCTGGTATCAGCGCGGCTCAGCGGAGCCGGGCGGCGGCGCGCACTGAGTTCGGGCGGGATGATGGGCGCGCTGCTGACAGCGCCTGAACCGATTGGCGTCGCTTCACTCATTGGCTGCTTCCCCTTGCTGCCATGTCCTGCACAAGGCTGCGAAACAGATCGCCGCGCGCCTCAAAATCCTGAAACTGATCGAATGATGCTGCCGCTGGTGACAGCAGGACAACGTCGCCTGGCTTGGCATGTGCGGCGGCGCTTGCCAGCGCCGTCGCCAAATCACCGCTGAACTCGGTCGGCACGGCATCACCAATCGCTCGCGCAAAATCCTCCGCCGCCGTACCGATCAGATAGGCGCGCGCAACATTGCCATAATGCTGCGCGCAATCGCCCAGGCTGGCGCTCTTGGCGAGCCCGCCGAGAATCCAGTGGATGTTGGAGTAGGCCGCGAGCGCGGGCGCAGCGGCTTCGGGATTGGTCGCCTTGCTGTCGTTGACGAACAGCGCGCCGTTGACGGTGGCGATGCGCTCCATGCGGTGTGGGAGGCCCCGAAAACTACCCATGGCCGCTTCGATCAAACCGTCAGCGATCCCTAGCCAGTTGCAGGCTTCATAAGCACAGGCAGCGTTCTGCCGGTTGTGGGGACCTTGTAAAGCAACCCATTCGGAGCGCTGCTGAAAACCGGGCTTCGAATACCACAGCTCGACATTGCCTATCCGCTGATCGAGCTCGGGCGAGGGCGACATACCGACAACCGCAAGATGTACGCCGGGATTTTGCATGTCGAACAGGCGAAGCTTCGAGTCTTTGTAAGCCTCAAAACTCTCATACCGATCCAGATGATCCGGCGTAACATTGAGCAGCACCGCGACATCGCAGTCCAGGCTGAACGTCAGGTCGATCTGATAGCTCGACAGTTCGAGGACATAGACCCCGCCTTCGGGCAACGGCTGCTGCGAGAGGATCGGCAGACCGATATTGCCGCCCATCAGGCTGGGCACGCCAGCCGTCTTCAGGATATGGTGGATCAAAGCAGTCGTCGTCGATTTGCCGTTGGTGCCGGTAATCCCCACCACCTTGTGCGGCGGTAGATATTTGCGGGCCTGCGCGAACAGTTCGATGTCGCCAATGATCGGCACGCCAGCAGCCCGCGCCGCACCCGCAATCGGGTGACGATTCAGCGGAACCCCCGGTGAAACAACCACCCCTGCCATTCCCGACAAATCGCTGGCGACCGGATCGCCAAGTTTTGCGCCCATCGCGCTTGCCGCCGCGCGCCGCGCCTCATCATCGTCCCATGCGAGCACATCCGCGCCCGCCGCAATCAACGCCGCAACCGATGCCAGCCCTGACCGCGCCAGCCCCAGCACCGCATAACGCCGCCCGGCAAAATCCGGACCGAGCGGAAACACATGGGCGGGCCTATCGCTCACCTGATCTTGAGCGTCGCAAGACCGGCAAGCGCCAGCACGATGGAAACGATCCAGAAGCGGATGACGACTTGCGATTCAGGCCAGCCAAGCTGTTCGAAATGATGATGGATCGGCGCCATGCGGAACACCCGCTTGCCGGTCCGCTTATAATAGCCAACCTGGATGATGACCGACATCGCCTCCACCACGAACAATCCGCCAACGACCACCAGCACGAGTTCATGCTGCGCAGTCGCCGCGACGGTTGCCAGCGCGCCGCCCAAGGCCAAGCTGCCGGTATCGCCCATGAACACGGCCGCCGGCGGCGCGTTGAACCAGAGGAATGCCAGTCCGGAGCCAATGATTGCCGCACA
>JANOPV010000337.1:0-8249 GCA_031422035.1 Sphingomonas sp.
GGAGTTGACCCTAGTACGAGAGGACCGGGTTGAACATACCTCTGGTGTACCTGTCGTGGCGCCAGCCGCGCAGCAGGGTAGCTATGTATGGACGGGATAACCGCTGAAAGCATCTAAGCGGGAAGCCTCCCTCAAGATAAGATTTCATCGAGCCGTGATAGACCATCACGTTGATAGGCCAGATGTGGAAGCGCGGTAACGCGTGGAGCTAACTGGTCCTAATTGCTCTGTTCGCGCATTGAGAGTCCCGCCATCAATGACGGCCCTGTATGGGGCGGTCGCTTGAGGCGGCAAATATTTCATCCAGTATCGATTGCACCCTTTTTCCGTTCGCTGTTGCGGAGGTTTATCCTCCGTTCCCGCGCCGGCTCCATTGCTTGGTGACCATAGCGTCAGTGCCCCACCCGATCCCATCTCGAACTCGGCCGTGAAACCTGTCTGCGCCGATGGTACTACCGCTTAAGCGTTGGAAGAGTAGGTCGTCGCCAGGCATTGAAGCCGGCGCGGCGGCGAACGAAAAAGGTTAAAGCCATTCACAATGCCAAAGGGGCGTGATCCTAGTGATCTCGCCCTTTTTGCGTATCTGGTGATCATGTGTCACCGCCAGTGCCGCGGGGTGGAGCAGCCCGGTAGCTCGTCAGGCTCATAACCTGAAGGTCGCAGGTTCAAATCCTGCCCCCGCAACCACTGGTATCATGCTGGTTTCAGCCCGCGCCGCCAGTCGGCCCGCCCCCGGCGGCCCTTTGTGGCGACGCCTCGTCAGGCTCATAACCTGAAGGTCGCAGGTTCAAATCCTGCCCCCGCAACCACCTAAATCCTCAGAAAGCATGTAAACCGCCCGCGTCTAGCGGCTGTGCGGGCGCTAATTCACGCGGCGCTCATGCCCTGCCCAATAGGGATCGCGCAGGGCGCGACGCAGGATCTTGCCCGATGGGTTGCGCGGCAGTTCGGTGATGAACTCCACAGATTTAGGGCATTTGAACCCGGCAATTCGTTCCCGAGCGTGGGCGATGATTGCTGTGACATCCGCCGCGGCGCCGGGAGTGAGCACAATGATCGCCTTCACCGCCTCCCCCCATTTCGCATCCGGCACGCCGATTACCGCGACGTCGGCGACGTCAGGATGGCCATAGAGCGCGCTTTCCACTTCTGCCGGATAGATGTTTTCGCCGCCGCTGATGATCATATCTTTCATCCGGTCCTGGATAAACAGATAGCCGTCGCCGTCGAGGAGGCCAGCGTCTCTCGTTAATATCCAGCCATCGCCGGTTAGCGTCTTGGCGGTTTCGTCCGCCCGGTTCCAATAACCGAGCATGTTGGACGGCGAATGGACGGCGATTTCTCCGACGACGCCGATGGGCAGCGGGACTCCAGCCGGATCGAGAATGGCGACTCTGACGCCAGGCATCGCACGCCCCGCCGACGCCAGTAAATGTGGCCGCGTCAGGTCGTGGTCGTCGGGCGCGAGCGCGACCACCGAACCCCATGTTTCAGTCATGCCGTAAACTTGAACAAAGCCGCAGCCGAGCGCAGTGATCCCGGCCTTCAGCAGGTCGACCGGGATGGGACTGGCCCCATAAAAGAAATAGCGCAGACTGGAAAAGTCAGTGGTGGTTGCATCGGGGTGGGCCAACAGCAGCCGCAGCGCTGCGGGCACCAGGAACAGACGTTCCAGTCGGTGTTCGGGGATCGCAGCGAGTAATGCCGCCGGGTCAAAATCAGCATGGATGATCAGCTGTTGCCCGTCATAAACGGACAATACGATCTGTCCGACCCCAGCGATATGGCCGAATGGCATCGCCATGAGGACGGTCGACCCGGGCCGCGGTGTCAGCCAATCGAGGCCCGCCGCGTTCACGATCTTGCGGTAGGCGATGCAATTGCTGTGACGGAGCACCGCGCCCTTGGGCCGCCCGGTGGTTCCAGACGTATAGATTTGGAGCACCGGATCGTCGGCATCCACAGCGATGCCGGGGTCGGTCGCCGCCTGCGCATCGCGCCAGCTGGTGAAGCACGGCTGCCCAGGGATAGCGGGATGTGGTCCATCTGCATCCATTACGACGCGGCGCAAATCCGGCAGGTCGGTGCCACAGCCAAGGAAGTCGGCGTCCGCGAACAGCATGCGCGCACCGCTGTCGGCCAATATCCAGTCGACCTCTGCTGGCGCGAGCCGCCAGATGATCGGCACGACCACAACCCCAATGCGCGCGGCACCAAAGACCAGCTCTACCGCCAGATCACTGTTTTTTCCGATGAAGGCGATGCGGTCGCCATGGCCGCCGCCGCTCGCGATCAGTGCCTGCGCTACCTGGCTGGCATGGGCATCAAGATCGGCAAACTTGGTGATCCGGTCGTTATAGTGCAGCGCAATTTGGTCGCCGCGTTCGCGGGCATGGGCCGTCAGCGCGCCGCCGAAGGTCGTTGGTGCCATGTCTGCCATATCCCGCGCGTTCCCGAACTCATTATATTGATGGCGCAAGGTGGCAGGGTGTTTGCCACCTGCCAAGTGCGCGTTCATCAGCCGCCGCCAGCGCCCTCTAGCTCTTCCGCTCGGCGACGAATAATGGTCGCCCGGCGCTCGGCCTCCCGCGCCGCAGCTTCGGTGCGGCGTGACGCCTCGCGCATGGCGTTTTCAACGCGCCGGGTTGCGCCCTCTATGGCGGAGCGCGCCGCGTCTGTGCCAATATCGACACCGTCACGACCGACGCGCACATCGACGCCGCCAACTGATCCGTTGATCTCCACTGGCGGCGTATCGATGCCCAGCGGCATATCGTCGAACATGCCTTCACCCGGATCGGGTGGGGGCGGCGCTGGCCGCGGGCGCTGCGGGGTCGCCCCGGGGATGGCCCGGCTCATGAAATCGCGCCAGATGCGGGCCGGCAGACCGCCGCCGGACACGCCGCGCAATGGGCTGTTATCGTCATTGCCTACCCACACGCCAACCACAAGATCGCCAGCAAAGCCGACGAACAGCGCGTCGCGATTATCCTGGCTGGTCCCAGATTTGCCATATGCGGGGATATTCAGCCGCGCCGCCCGCCCGGTGCCAGTGTCGATGACCGCGCGCAACATGTCGAGCAGATGCGTCTGCGCGCCGCTGCCAATTGGTCCGCGTCCATCAAATAGCCGTTCAAACCAGCTCTGCTCCGGGCGACGGATGGCATGGGGTTGAACCGGCGTCTGGTTGGCGGCGACGGCGGCATAAGCGGCGGTGAGTTCGAGCAGGCTCATACTGGCGCTGCCGAGGGCAACACTGGCATTATCTGGCAAGTCGGCAGTTATGCCGAGGTCGCGGGCGGCGCGCTCAATCGCCGCGCTGCCAAGCTCCTGATAGAGACGCACGGCGACGACGTTGCTCGACTGCGCAAAGGCTTCGCGTAGGGTGATCTGCCCGCGATAGCGCCCGCCGGCATTGGCTGGGCGATAGGTGCCAGTGGTAATCGGGTTGTCGTCGACGAGCGAATCGGGCGTTAGCCCCGCCTGTAAGGCCGCGTAATAGACGACGAGTTTGAAGGTCGATCCGGGCTGCCGCATCGCTTGGGTCGCGCGGTTGAACGCCGACTGCCGATAGGACCGCCCGCCGATCATCGCCACAACTTCACCATTGGTGCGCATCGCCACCAGCGCCACCTGTGCACCGCCCAAGGGCGCATTGGCGGTCGCGCGCCGGGCGATATTCTGGAGCCGGTCGTCGAGGGTGGTTGTGACCCGCACCGCCTCATAGCCCGGACCCACCGTTTCGCGTGCCTGGGGCAGTGCCCAATCGGCGAAGTAGGTGCCGCTGGGTAATTGCTGGCGCGAACGATGGTCAGTGGTCGCGAGACGGACCGACTGGCGCTGCGTCTCGCTCAGAAACCCAGCATCGACCATCGACCGCAGCACGACCCGCTCGCGGTTTTGCGCCGCGCGTAGATTGCGGATCGGATCATAGCGGTTGGGCGCTTTGAGCATCCCCGCCAACATTGCCGCCTGGGTGAGCGTCAGCCGTTCGGGTTGCCGATAGAAATAGTGGAGCGATGCGGCGCGCAGGCCATAAACCCGCCCGCCGAAATGCGCGTTGGACAGGTAACGGCCGAGGATCTCGTCTTTGGTCAGCCACACCTCCATCCACAGCGCGATCAGCGCCTCGCGTGCTTTGCGCCCCATCGTCTGGTCGGCGTTGAGGAAGGTGAATTTGGCGAGCTGCTGCGTAATCGTGCTGCCGCCCTGGGTGCGGCCAGTGGAGATGTTGGTCCATACAGCGCGAGTAAAACCGCGCGCCGATATGCCGATATGGCTGTAAAAGGTCCGATCTTCGGTCGCCAGAAAGGCCTGCACCACGTGCGGGGGGAGGTCCGCTATCTCGACCGGGCGATCGACAATGTCCCCATGTCGGGAAATCTCGCTGCCCTGCGCCGATAGGATTGTCATCTGTGGCGGGACGATCGGTTGCAGCGACCGGGAGAGCGGCGCGGTGAAGGCCAGCCAGGCAATCATCAGCACCAGCAGCGCTGCAAAGGCCCATAACCCGCGCCGAATCCACGGCCAGCGCCGCCGCCATTTGCCGGGCGGCGGGGTGTCGACCGGCGGCGCGGCAACTTCGGACTGCGGGTCGTCGCCAATGTTTTCGGGCAAGACACCGGCCGCCTCGGCTTGGGGTGCTACGGCCGGCTGCGGCGTCCGCTTGAGGCCAATCAGCTGCGCCGCCGTCGCCCGCCAGCCACCAGCAGCCCGAGCAGCGCTATCCTGAGCGGCGGTGCCGCGGCCCGTTCCAGGCAAGAAGCTGCTGATTTCGTCGAGCAACCGCCCTGATAGCGGGCGATTGCCGTGCTGTTCGCGCTGATAGGCATCCTCGGATGAATTCCAGCGCGACCAGTCGATGAGCATTCCGGGGCGCCAGCGCCCATCCTGCCAGAATAAACGGTCGCCGCCGCTGCCGGAACCTCTGGAATCGGACGGATCGTCGCTGCTCATGGGAGCTGTATTATTCTACTACGACAGGCGCTGCCAAGCGGAATCATTCAACCAAGAATGCCAACGGCGCGCCCGGCACGTTCAAACCGGCCCAATATGTCCTGCACCTGCTCTGCGGTATGTTCCGCGCACAGCGAACAGCGCAGCAACGTCATCCCTGCCGGGGTCGCCGGTGGGCGGGCGAGATTGACATAAAGCCCCTCATTCAGCAGCGCTTCCCACATCATCGCGCCGCGTTCGAGATCGGGCATGATGACCGCGATAATCGCCGATTGCGGGGTTTCGGTGCCGAGTTTGAACCCCAGCGTCTTTAGCCCACCGTGCAGGGTGCGGGAATTTTCCCACAAATGCGCGCGTTTGTTGCCGCCGTGCATCAGCTTGCGGATCGACGTTGCTGAACTCGCCATCACGCTGGGCGGCAGCGCGGCAGTGAACACATAGGGGCGGCAGACGAGGCGCATGATTTCGAACTTCGGGTGGTTCGACACGCAAAAACCGCCAACGGTGCCGACGCTCTTGGAAAAGGTGCCGATGATGAAATCGACATCGTCGATGACGCCCTGTTCCTCGGCAACGCCGCGGCCATTGGCCCCGATGAAGCCCATCGAATGCGCTTCATCGACCAGGATCATTGCCCCGGCGTCCTTCGACACGCGAATCATCTCTTTCAGCGGGGCAACGTCGCCCATCATTGAATAAACGCCCTCCAGCACAACCAGCTTTCCGGCTTCGGACGGCAGTCGTTTGAGCCGCTTTTCGAGCGCCTCGACGTCATTATGGCGGAATGCGACAATTTCAGCGTCCCCCATCTTGCAGCCATCATAGATTGACGCGTGGCTGTCGATGTCGAGGATGATGTAGTCACCCTTACCGGCAAGGGTGCTGATGATACCCAGATTGGCCTGATAGCCGGTCGAGAACACCATGGCATGATCCATGGCGTAAAATTCCTTGAGCGCCTCTTCGACATCGCGGTGGTCGCGAAAGGTGCCGTTGAGCACCCGGCTGCCGGTCGTGCCCGCGCCAAACTCGTCAAACGCCGCCTTGCCCGCTGCGATCACATCGGGGTCGAATGTCATCCCCATATAATTATAGGTGCCAAGCAGGATCGTCTCGCGGCCATTGCATACCGCGATGGTTGGCGACCGCACCTCCTCCATCACCAGGCTGAACGGATCGGTAATGCCGGTGGCGAGCAGGGTTTCGCGCTGCTGGATGAGCGGGTCGAATTTTGACAGCAGGTCGGTCATGGCGCGATCACTCACCCTTTATCTTTTGCACGGCATCGACCAGCTGGCCGACAGTTTCAATCTCAGCCTGCATGTTCATAGTGATGATGATGTCGAATTCATCCTCAACCGCGGCGACGAAATCCATCACAGTCAGACTGTCCCATTCAAGATCGCCGGCAAAGGTGGTCGCATCGCTCAGCGCCACGCCCTTTTTGTTGAATTCCTCAATATAAGGCGTGATTTTGGCAGTGGTATCGGCGCGGCTGGTCATATTTGGTCGTCCTGCATATCTGTCGCCTGCGGGCGCTGCTGATTGCCATGCTATTGCGGCGGAAATTGGTCCATGCAATGCCTGTGGTGGGAAAAGAGGGGACCGGGACAATGGCAGCGGATTCCAGTGAGGGTGCGGGTAACGGTGCCGGTAAGGCTGGGGACAGCACGGAGTATAGCCCGAACGCTATCCATCTGGTGCGCACCGCGCAGCAGGTGACGATGCAATTGTCGCAAATGGCCGATCAAAAGGCGTCGATCCTGATGGGGGCGACCTTTGTCGTGTTCACCGTCGCCATCGGTCAGGTTGGCCGGGCTGGCTTTGCCCTGGCGCTGATGGTGCTGGCGCTGTTTGCCTTTGTTTCAGCCTTGCTCGCGGTGATGGCGGTGCTGCCCCGCGCCGCGCCCGCGCCATCGGGGGGCAGCGCCAACATTCTGTTCTTTGGCCAGTTCAGCCACATGACCGAAGCGGATTTCATCAGCGAGATGAAGCAATCGCTGCACGCCGATGATGCGGTGCTGACGGCGATGCTGCGCGACATCCACCAGAACGGGACGATGCTGGCGAAACGCAAATATCGCTATCTCGCACTCGCTTATCGCAGTTTCATCGTCGGTCTGTCGCTGACGCTGCTGGTGTTCCTGTGGGAGCAGGTGGCGCGCTTTCAGGCTTAGCGCGGCGGCGCAAGCAGCCCGGCGCGGATATAGTGCGCTGCGGTTTCAGCTAGTCCATGTTCGATGGCCCAGCGCGGTTGCCATAGGCCAGCCGGCGGTGGCTTTGCCGGGTCGCTGGTCCAATCCGGGTGCGCCATATAGCTCGCCCGGTCGGGGGTCAGCTTTGCCGCATTTCCCCGCACCAGCCGGTCGCCACGCGCGGCAAGCTGGAGCAGCCAGCGCGGCGCCGACAAAGTGCGCACATGGCTCCGCCCCACCGCTCGCCCGATGGCCTGTGCCAGTGCGTCATGCGTCAGCGGTGCGCCGCCATCGGGCTCATAGGTCTGGCCGAGTGTTTCGGCCCCGGAAGTCACCGTCGCCAGCAACAGCCGCGCCAAATCTTCGACGTAGATCCACGATCCGCGCCCCGGCGGCGGCAACAGCATGAAGCCGCGTGTCGCCATCCGGAACATCTCCAGCATGTCGCTGTCCCCTGGCCCATAGACCCCGGGCGGGCGAATGATCGTCCAGTCGAGGCTGGACTGCTGCACCACCGCTTCGGCCTGCGCTTTTGACCAGCCATAGTTGCTGAGCGCTGGTTCGCGTGCGGCGAGGCTGGAAACGTCGACGAAGCGGCGGGCACCGGCGGCGGTCGCGGCTTTGACGACAGCCTGCGTGCCAGCAATATTGGCAGCGGCAAATTCGGCGCGGGTCGGCACGTTGACGGCTCCGGCGATGTGGAGGACGGTGTCTGCGCCTTCCATCATCCGGTCGAGGGCTGGCGCGTCGGCGAGGGTGCCGGTAATCCAGGTTATGCCGTCACGCGCAGGTTGCGATTGGCGGGTCAACGCACGAACCTGAGTGCCCGACGCCAAAGCCTTCGCCAGCACCGTTTGCCCGACAAAGCCAGTCGCGCCAGTAATCGCGAGGGTGGTCATGCAGGTCCTCCCCGGCAAGGGGAGGGGAACCAGCGAAGCTGGTGGAGGGGCACAGGCGAGTGGATGCACTGATGGATTAGCAAGTCCACCCGCCTGTGCCACTCCACCATGCTGCGCATGGTCCCCCTCTCCCGTTGGGAGAGGATCTGAACCGCCGTGCGGTTCACACTAGCACCAGATGGTCGCGGTGGACCATGGC
>JANOPV010000338.1:0-10146 GCA_031422035.1 Sphingomonas sp.
GGCGAGCAACCCTTGCGGAATCAAGCCAAGTGCACTTTGGATCAGCTAAGCCATCCCTTGCGCATGCCCGCGCAAGGCTAATTCGATCAAAATGCGTATGACTTACGACAATTCGATCCGCCAAAAAGTCAGCATATTCACGATGAAACTCTGAAAACGTGGGAGCATCAACAACGTCGAACTCGCGGATGCCGTGGATTCTGGTGTTGATGTCGTCAAACCACGTTTGCGGATTGATCAGAATGGAGTGCTGTCGAATTTCTTGGCCATCCAAAAACTCCACTAGCCCAATCTGGCAAATTGTAGCCATGTCAGCGTTGGCCGTTTCGACATCGAGGGCGATGAAACTGTTCACACCACCTCCAGCAAGCGCACCGCCTGCGCCCTAGCCTCATCGGTCACCTCAGCGCCGGACAGCATCCGGGCGATTTCTTCGCGGCGTTCGCGTTCATCGAGGGCGCGGACGCCGGTGCGGGTGACGGTGCCGTCACTCGACTTAGCGATGAGAAAATGATGGGTGCCGCGCGCCGCGACCTGCGGCGAGTGGGTCACGACGATGATCTGGCGGTCGGTGGCGAGGCGGGCGAGACGGTCGCCGACGGCGCTAGCCACTGCGCCGCCGACACCGCGGTCGATTTCGTCGAAAATCAGCGTGTCCGCGCCGCCAACCTCAGCCAGCGCGACCTTGAGCGCGAGGAGGAAGCGCGAGAGTTCGCCGCCGCTAGCAATCTTCATCAACGGGGCAAAGCTGGCCCCGGCGTTGGTGGTGACCAGAAATTCGACGCGGTCGGCACCGTCGGGGCCCCAATTCTCGTCGCCCAGAGGTTCGGCGACGGTGAGGAAGCGCGCGGCGTCGAGCTTGAGCGGGGCCAGTTCTGCGGCGACGGCGGCGTCGAGACGCGCGCCCGATGCGAGCCGGGCGGCGTGGACGATGTCGGCGGCGGACCGGTAGGCGGCGCGTGCAGCGGCGACGCGCGCGGTCAGCGCGGCGACGCCCGCTTCTCCGGCGTCAACGGCATCGCGGCGTTCGGTGAGTTCGAGCAGCGTGGCTGAGAGCTGATCGGGGGTCACGCGGTGCTTGCGGGCGATGGCGCGCAGTTCAAACAGCCGGGTCTCGATGCGGTCAAGCTCAGCGGGATCATGGCGCAGCGCATCGGTGGCGCGGGCCAGAGCGTCTTCGCCCTCACCCGACTCAATCAGGGCGCGATCAAATGCGGCGAGCGCTTCGGCGAAGTGCGGATGCTCGTTGCCTAGCCGGTCGAGCCGTCGGGTAGCCTGCCGGAGTTGCGCAAGCGCGCCGTCCGATCCGCCGAGATGCTGCTGCACCGCCGCCATGTCCTCGGTCAGCCGCTCACCCTTTTGCATCGTTGCGCGGGCGTCGGCGAGGGCGGTCTCTTCGTCGTCCGTGGGGGCAAGCGTGGTGAGTTCGGCGATGGCATGATCGAGCCATTCGCGTTCGGCGGTGTCACCGGCGAGTTGCGCTTCGGCGCTGGCCAGAGCCCGGTTGGCGGATTGGAGGTCCGCATGCGCCATGCGAACCGGTGTGAGGTCGATGCTGCCAAAGGCATCGAGCAAAGCCCGGTGACCACGGACGTTGAGCAGGCCGCGGTCATCATGCTGGCCGTGGATTTCCACGAGCAGGCCGCCGAGTAGCCGAAGGAGCGCGGCTGATACTGGTTGGTCGGCGACAAAGGCGCGGCTACCGCCATCGGCCTTTACTTCGCGGCGGATGGTCAGCAATTCGCCAGGGTCGACGGCGATGGCGGCGTCTTCGAGCAGCGCGAGGCCGGGATGCAAAGCGTGCAGGGGCTCAAAACTGGCGGTGACCAGTGCGCGTGCGGCGCCGCGCCGCACCAGCCCGCTGTCGCCGCGATCGCCAAGCGCGAGACCGAGAGCATCGAGCAAGATTGATTTACCGGCCCCGGTTTCGCCGGTCAGCACACTAAGGTCGCCCGCAAAATCGAGATCAAGCGCCTCAATCAGGACGACATCGCGAATAGAGAGCGCGGTGAGCACGCGCTGCTTGCCTTAGTTGGTGGCCTGCACCTGAGCCGGCGCATGCCTCTGGATTAGGGCGAAGGCCCGTTCATACCATTCCGACCCCGGATAGTTACGGCCAAGAACAGCGGCGGCGCGGCGCGCTTCTTCTGGCACGCCGAGCGACAAATAGGATTCGGTGAGACGATAAAGCGCCTCAGGCGCGTGGCTGGTGGTCTGGTAGGTATCTACAACCGAGCGGAACCGCAGGGTTGCTGCGAGCCAGCGAGCAGAACGCTGATAATAGCGCCCGATCTCCATCTCCTTGCCAGCCAGATGATCGCTGACCAGATCAAGCTTGAGCCGGGCATCAGCAGCGTAGCGCGATTCGGGATAGCGGCGGATTAACTCACCCAGTGCGTCCTGCGCTTGGCGGGTAATCCGCTGGTCGCGGGTCACGTCGTTGATCTGCTCATAATAGCTGAGCGCAACCAGATAATAGGCATAGGGCGCGTCACGGTTGCCGGGGTGGAGTTGCAGGAAGCGCTGCGACGACTGGATCGATTCGGTATATTGTGCAGCGGCGTAATAGTTGAAGGCGCTCATCAGCTGAGCCCGGCGCGCCCATGGCGAATAGGGATGCTGGCGCTCCACCTCATCAAACAGCGCGGCGGCGAGACGGTATTGGCCACTCTGCATCCGCGTCTGCGCGGCGGTATACAGCGTGTTCACGTCGCGCGCGATGTAGCGAGTGTCAGCGCGAACGCCGGAGTTTGGCGCGGCACAGCCGGCCAAAGCGAGTGCCGACAATAGCGCGGCGAGCAGGGAGCGAGACATAGTCATGCAGACGATATAACCAGACCCCGGATGAACGCCAAGCAAATGGTGCACGCCATGCGTATTTGCTGCGATTAAGCGCTGGACCCGACGACGAGCATGGCCGCGGCAACCAGCAGGCCGGTGGTGCGGTTGGCGCGGAAGCGGGCGAGGGCGTTGCTGCCGTCGGCTGGGTCGAGCGTGAGGACTTGCCAAGCCAGATGGAGGGCGGCGGGGACGAGCGCGGCGAGGGCGAGCGCGTCAGGGCGCACGAGCCAAATCGCGCTAGCCCAAAACGCCACTGCCACTGTGTAAAACAGCACGACGCCACCACGCACATGACGCCCGAGCCGCCGCGCGCTGGAACGGATGCCGACCATCGCGTCATCCTCCAGATCCTGCAGCGCGTAGATGATGTCATAACCAACTACCCAGGCGACGGTGCCAGCGTAGAGGAGATAGACGGGCGGGCGAAATGCCTCTGCGGCCTCCGCCCAACCGACCAATGCGCCCCAGCTGAAAACGAAGCCGAGCCAGAGTTGGGGCCACCAAGTGATACGCTTCATGAAAGGGTATAGACATATTGCAGCGAGACTGCTGAGGGCGATTATTTGCGCTAAATAGTTGATTTGTAATACTATAATTAGGCCAACCAGGCAAAGTGCGCTCAACCACAACCACGCCACTTTTACGGACACTGTGCCGGCGGCCAGTGGACGGTTCGCGGTGCGTGCCACTTGCCGGTCGAGATCGCGGTCGATGATGTCGTTATAGACGCAGCCGGCACCGCGCATGGCGATGGCGCCGACCAGAAACAGCAGGATCGCGTCCCAGCGGGCAACGCCCTGCCCCGCCAGCGCGACGCCCCACACACACGGCCAGAACAGCAACCACCAGCCGATTGGCCGGTCAAAGCGGGCGAGCAGCGCATAGGGTCGGGCAGCAACGGGCAATAGCCGCAGCCATCCGGTCAACTCGCTATCGGGAACCTGTTCAGTCGCGGCGTCAGTCATGCTAGGCGCGCCATATGCCCGCGACCCCAGCCTGGCCACCCAAAAGCACATCGCGCCTGTTCGTCACCGGCGAGCTGATGGCGGGACAGTCGCGCGTGCTCGACGGCAATGCCGCGCATTATCTGCATGGGGTAATGCGGCGCGGACCGGGCGATCCGCTGATCCTGTGCGACGACATCAGCGGCGCGTGGCTGGCGCGAATCGACAATGCCGACCGCCGGCGGGTATCGATTACGGTCGAATCGCAGCTGCAAGCGCGTGAGGCGGTGCCTGACCTGTGGCTGTGCGCCAGTCCGCTAAAAAAACCGCATTTTGACATGGTGCTAGAAAAGACGACCGAGCTGGGCGTCGCACGGATCGTGCCGGTGACGATGCAGCGATCGGTGGCGGACAAGGTCAATGCCGAGCGCGCCCGGACGATTGTGACCGAAGCGGCGGAACAATGCGGGCGAACCGCGCTGCCTGAGATCGCGCCGGTATTGACGTTGAAGGCGTTGCTGGCTGGGTGGCCAAGCGAGCGAAAGCTGTATTTTGCGGACGAAAATGGCGGTGAGCCCGGGTTGTCGGCAATGACCAGCGCTGGCCCCGCCGCCCTGCTCATCGGGCCAGAAGGCGGGTTCACCGAGGCAGAACGCGCCGCAATCCGAGCGGTGCCGCAAGCAGTGGCCATCTCGCTTGGCCCGCGCATATTGCGTGCCGAAACCGCAGCAATTGCGGCCGTATCGCTGTGGATGGCAGCAGCAGGTGATTGGCAGCCCTGACGTTCCCTCCCACCCACGCCAGAGCGTCCGAACCAAGCGCCCACTTTCGGTCCATTTCGATAGATCGCTTCAGCCAATATTTACGTTCTTTTGGCAGAGGGTGTCGGTGTTAGAAATCCAACCGTCACTATTCAGGCATATCTTCAAGCTGCGCAGCGTTGCAGCGGCGTTGCGCCATTGGCTTGCCGCATTGGTCGCGTGCGTCCTAATTGCAGGTGGGATTGCTTATGCCAACCAGGTGCCAACAACCAGCGCGGGAGCGGCGCCGACGGTCACTAAAACCTATCCTTCAGGGCTGAATTACACCGCAACGGTTGCGGGTCCGAGCGTCGGGTTCTTCAACCCTTCCACCGCGTTGAACGCCACGGGCGGGGTGACGTCTGCGCAATTATCGCCGTCGGTTTCTGCCACATCAAACGCCATTGATATGGATGTGTTTGCGAATGGCTGCGTTTTTTCGACGCTACGCTGCGCCAATCGTGGCACGCTGACGATCAATTTCAACAGCGCCGTGACTAATCCGGTTATCCATTTGTCGGGATTTGGTGGACGCGCAGGCACAACCAGTTTTTTCCACACGTCGATGAACCTGACCACCTGGACCGCAATCGGCGCGGCACCTACGTTGGCGCTGGTTACCGGTACGAGTAACTTGCAGGTCATCGGCGGAACAGAAATCCGGTCGCCAACCATCAATGGGGCAACGACCTGTGGCGGCGCCCCACCTGCCGGGTGCGGAAGTGTGCGGATCAATGGCACAGTGACATCCGTCACCTTTCAGCTGGACCTGCTGATGGGCGGGACAACCAACCCAACCGCGTCAGCATCCGATGGCTGGACGTTCACCGTCTCGACTGACGAGGATTTTGGTGATGCGCCTGGCACCTATGACACTACCGCCGCTGCCAGCCATGGTGTTGGCGGGCTGTATATGGGCGCCAGCGTTACCGCCGATAACGTCGCAACGACCAATGGCGGGACCATTACGCCCAGCCCGCTGGCCAGTGCCAATGCATCAAGCGACACCGACAATGGCGTGACCTTTCCGACCTTGATACGCGGGGTGTCCAACGGAACCATCGATGTCGCCGTAACCGGCGTGGGCGGGCGATTACAAGGATGGATAGACTGGGCCGATGATGGCAATCATTCGACCGCTGGCGACCGGATTGCGACCGATGTCCAGGATGGCGGCGCAGGCGATACTGATGGCGCGGCAAACGGCGTCATTCGCCTGGCAGTAACGTCGCCGGTGGGGGCCGCCTTGACCCCGACGATTGCCCGCTTCCGTTGGTCATCGGTGGCCGGCCTGGGTTCCACCGGCCTCTCCCGAGACGGGGAGGTTGAAGACTATGAAATCACCGTGCTGCCGCAACGCGCCGATTTATCGCTGGCGAAAATCGTCAGCAACGCGACACCAAGCTATGGACAGTCAATCTCCTACACATTGACGCTAACGAGCGCGGCCAGCCCGGCCTCAACCGCCACCGCGACCGGCATCACCGTCGCCGATGTGCTGCCGGTCGGGTTCGCTTTTACCAGCGCCACGGGGACTGGCACCTATAATAGTGGCACCGGGGTGTGGACTGCGGGCAGCCTTGCACCCGGCGACGTCGCGACCCTGACGATCAACGGCACCGTGACGACCACGGGCGGCACCGTGACCAACATCGCGCAGATAAGTGCGAGTTCGCTCCCCGATCCGGACTCGACGGTGAACAACGGGGTCACGACCGAGGACGATTATGCCAGCGTCGCCTTTACAGTAGCTGCGGTGCCGACATTGGTAGCACCCGTCTGCGCAGCCGGTGGAACGCAGCAACGTATTCTAAATGGCACTTTTGCCGCGGGCACTGGCCCGGCCTGGACTAACTGGACAGCCAATGCGCCATGGACAGGCACGGGATTGGCGAGTTTTAGCGATAATGTCACAACCGGGACGCTGACACAGACTGGTCTGACAGGGCTGCAATTCGGACCCGGCACAGCCAATGGCACAGTGATCCAGTTAAGCCAGTGGTGGCGAAACGCCAATCCACCCGTCGGAACGACCACCGCGACGCTGACCCTCTCCGTCGCCGGCACGGACTATGCGCGGATTACGACGCCCCCGAGCGATCAGACCATCGCCACTATAATTTACCTCAACGGGGCAACCGGCAATTTGTCAACGATTACCGAATTTGTGATTACCGGCTGGCGCATCGAACTGCCCACCACCGTAGCCGCCAGCGGCGCTATCCTGTTCACGGCCACGCCCGGTGGCGGTCAGTCAGACGATTTCGAGGTTGATAACGTCACTCTTTACACCTGCGATCAGGGGACATTGCTGATTGATAAATCGTCGACGGTATTGAGCGATCCGGTCGGCGCGCCTGGCGGACCCTATCATATTCCGGGGGCGCTCGTGCGCTACTGCATTCTGGTCACCAACCCGAGCACCGCGACCGCAACCACTGTATCGATCACGGACACCTTGCCCTCGACGGTTGCATTTGTGCCTGGCTCGATGCGATCAGGGATTAGCTGCGCCGCAGCAGCGACGGTCGAGGACGACGATAATAGCGGCGCGGATGAGAGCGACCCTGTCGGCGCCAACATCGCTGGCGCGCTGGTCACGGCGAGCCGCGCCTCGCTGACACCGGGTGCCAGCCTCGCCCTGACCATCAATGCCATCGTCAACTAAAACTGGCGCTCAAATCCTTCCCCTCTGTTTTTATTGACTTTTAATTAACCACGGTGCTGCTATTCTGCCATTATGGACCGGAATAGCCCGCTCGCCCTTCAGCGGAGCGTCTTTCGACGTCGCGACTGGTGGCAGTCGGCCTCCTTGCTCAGGATTGGCCGCACGGGCGCTCTTGCCCGGATTTTTGGCTGGTTCTGCTTAGTGTTCGCGGCACCAGCGGCAGCGCAGATTACCTATACCAACAGCGCCGACGGCACCGTGAACGAGACGGTGACGCCGTGCACCGCACCGCTGCTGCGACCGTTCACCGTGCCGATCCATTTTACCGTCGCGGACGCCAATATCGGTGTGCTGATGTCGCACACCTATCGCGGCGACTTGCGGCTGTTCATTGTGCATCCCGATGGCACGCGGATCACGCTTGGACAGAATATCGGCGCGGGGCTGGATAATCTGAATGTGCTGTTCGATGATGCAGCGGCAGCCGCCTACACAACTCACACGGCGGCAAATGATACGGCGACTGCGGCGACTGTCGTCCCGCCTTACCAGCGCCCTTTTCGTCCGCTGGCTGCGCTCTCTGGATTTAATGGCAAGGATGCGTTCGGCAGCTGGACGCTGGAAATCTGCGATTCGCTCAATGCGGATACAGGGACATTTTTCCAGTCCGACCTAATCCTGACCGCGGCCAATGCGGTGATCACCGTCGATAAAACCCATAGCCTGCTCAGCGATCCGGTGACTGGCAGCGGCAGCCCGTTTCATCTGCCGGGCGCGGTCGTTCGCTATTGCCTGACCATCGCCAATGCCGGGCCGGGGATTGCCCACACGGTGCTGGCGGGTGATACTTTGCCAACGTCGGTGACCTATACGCCCGGCACGCTGCGCTCAGGCGCGACCTGTGCCACCGCCGGGACGGTGGAGGACGATAACGCCACCGGCGCGGATGAGAGCGACCCCGTGGGGGCCAGCATCAGCGGTGCCTCGATCAGCGTCATCCGCCCGTTCATGGGAGTGGAGAGTTTTGCGGTGACCTTTGACGTGGTGGTGAATTAATTTGCTGGCAAAGTGGTGGCGGCGCTCTTAATTCCGCCCGATGAGCACGCGAACAGTTTCAGATCGCAACGATCCTTTCATCACCAGCAAGGCGGACCTGATCCGCCCGATGGAACGCGGCGAAAAGCCGGTGCGCGACTGGCGGATCGGCACTGAGCATGAGAAATTCGTCTATCGGCTGAGCGATCATGGCGCGCCATCCTATGACGAGCCCGGCGGCATCCACGACCTATTGATGGCGCTGACCCGCTTTGGCTGGGAACCGGTGATCGAGGGCGGCAAGGTGATCGCACTGTCGGGTAGCGATGGGACCGTCAGCTTGGAGCCGGCCGGGCAATTGGAGCTGTCTGGCGCGCCGCTCGCCAACCTGCACCAAACCTGTGCCGAGACGGGGCGGCATCTGAAACAGGTGAAGGAGGTCGGCGCGGAGCTCGGCTTGGGGTTCCTTGGCCTTGGCATGTGGCCGGACAAGACACGCGCCGAACTGCCGATCATGCCGAAGGGCCGCTATGCGATTATGCTCAACCATATGCCGCGGGTCGGCACGATGGGCCTAGATATGATGCTGCGCACCTGCACAATACAGACCAACCTAGATTATAGTTCCGAGGCGGACATGGTGCAGAAATTCCGGGTCAGCCTGGCGCTGCAACCGCTGGCAACGGCGCTGTTCGCCAATTCGCCGTTCATGGAGGGCAAGCCGAATGGCTATCTTTCCTATCGCAGCCATATCTGGACCGACACGGACCCGGCGCGCACCGGCATGCTGCCGTTCGTGTCGGAGGACGGCTTCGGCTATGAACGCTATGTCGATTACATGCTCGATGTGCCGATGTATTTCGTGTTCCGTGACGGCAAATATATCGACGCGGCGGGGCATAGTTTCCGCGACTTTATGCGCGGCGAGCTGGCGGTGCTGCCAGGCGAACTGCCGCTGGCATCGGACTGGATGGACCATTTATCGACAGCATTTCCAGAGGTGCGCCTAAAAGGCTACTTGGAAATGCGCGGGGCAGATGGCGGGCCGTGGAATCGGATCTGCGCGCTGCCCGCCTTTTGGGTCGGGCTGCTCTACGACCAGGGCGCATTGGATGCGGCTTGGGACGTGGTGAAGGATTGGAGCATCGAGGCCCAACAGCGGCTGCGGGATGAAGTGCCGCAGCTGGGGCTGAAGGCGACTGCGCCGGATGGGCAATCGTTGCAAGACCTAGCGGCGCAGATACTCGACATCGCTACCGCTGGCCTGAGCGCGCGGGCTGAAACTAATTCGATGGGCGATAATGAGGTCGGGTTCCTCAATCCGCTGCGTGAACTCGTCGCGGAAGGCCGCACCGAGGCCGACCGCCTACTCGAACGCTATCACGGCGAATGGGGCGGCGACCTTAGCCGCGTCTATGCCGAGAAGAGTTTTTAGCCGAACTTTTCTGGCGATGGCCAGTCTGCTGACGGCTCTAGCACAATCATCGGTCGGGCCATGCCGTTAAACCACTGGAACAAGCGCGGGACCAGGGCGTGTGCCTGTGCCCAGTTCCAATATCGGCGGTAGGCGGGATCGGCGAGCAGCTGTTTTTCCTCAGTCTTGGCGCGCCAGTAATAAACACCCGAGACCATGGCAAGAAGCATGGTGTTGCGCACCGAATCGGTCAGGGTGAACGACAGCATCGGCAGCGTCGCCAGCCACCAGAACAGGTTTTTGGAAACATAAGCGGGGTGCCGCGTCCACGCATAGGGGCCGTGAGTGATGATGCCGCGATGGGTGAGGTTGGAAAAACGCAGGCCGAATGCGAGCGTCGCCCACGCGTATATCGCGGTGAGCGCGATCAGTAGTCCCGCCCAT
>JANOPV010000339.1:0-2985 GCA_031422035.1 Sphingomonas sp.
CTGCGTGAAGGCGCGGCGATCAGCGATTTCAAGCGCCCCGACCGTATCGTCATCGGCACCGATGATCCGCGCGCCACGCTGGTCATGCGCGAAATCTATCGCCCGCTATTTCTGGGCGATGCCCCGCTGATGTTCACCGCCCGCCGCTCAGCGGAGCTCATCAAATATGCCGCGAACGCCTTTCTCGCGACCAAGATCACCTTCATCAACGAGGTTGCCGATCTGTGCGAAGCGGTCGGCGCCGATGTCCGCGATGTCGCAAAAGGGATCGGCCTCGATAATCGCATCGGCTCGAAATTCCTTCACGCTGGCCCCGGCTATGGCGGCTCCTGCTTTCCCAAGGACACGCTGGCATTGCTCAAAACCGCGCAGGATAGCGACGTGCCACTGCGGATTATCGAGGCGGTGACTCAGGTCAACGACAGCCGCAAACGCGCGATGGGCCGCAAGGTCATCCAGGCACTAGGCGGTTCTGCACGAGACAAACGGGTGGCTGTGCTCGGGCTTACGTTCAAACCGAACACCGACGACATGCGCGATGCGCCCTCACTCGCCGTCGTCCAGACGCTGATCGATGCAGGCGCATCCATCGCGGCCTATGATCCCGAAGGCATGGCCGTGGCCGCGCCGATGATGCCCGACGTGATGATGGCCGACAGCGCCTATGCCGCGTGCGAGGGAGCCGATGCGGTGGTCATCGTCACCGAATGGGACGCGTTCCGTGCGCTCGATCTGTCGCGCATCGCGGGCCTCGTCCGCGGGCGGGTGCTGGTGGATTTGCGGAACATCTATCGTCGCTCGGATGTTGAGGCGGCGGGCTTTGTTCATCATGGGGTCGGGGTGCCCGCGATACAGTCGTTGCAACATTGAACCGCGGGCGCCGAACCGGCGCCTGTGCGGTTATCGGCACGTCACAAGATGGGAGCTTCGTTATGCCGCGATTATACGCTCTGTTCACTGCGGCTTTGCTCGGCGGTTGCTCGACTATGGCAACTGACCAAGGCGCTCCTACCAACGCGCAAAGCGCTACCGTCGGCGCGCAAGGGGTCGCGGCGTCACCCCGTGTATCGACGTTGTCGGTGGCGCGAGGCGCGTTCCGCATGGACGATGGTTATCGATATGGCAGCATGGCCATGGTGCGTCAGGCCGACGACGGATCATGGCAGCTGGTCCTGACGATACTCGATTTCCAGCCCGGCACTTATGCTGTGCATATCCATAGCGTCGGTCGCTGTGACGCTCCGGATTTTACGTCTGCTGGGCCGCACTGGAACCCGACGATGCGGCAGCACGGGCGGCTGAACCCGATGGGCGCGCATCTTGGTGATATGCCAAATGTGACGGTTTCGGACCGCGGTATCGCCTATGCCGAAATGCCTTTGCGAGGCGCGCTAACCGGTGCGGGCGGCTTGCTCGACGCCGATGGCGCCGCTGTCGTCATCCACGAGGCCCCTGATGACGAACGCACCGACCCCAGCGGCAGTAGCGGCGCGAGGATCGCCTGCGCAGTTTTAACCCCGCGTGGGCAGCCGGAGCCACCGGCGTAAACCTGTGGAGCGGCTTGGCTTAGCCCGCCGCTGCCGCCCGCTCGGCAATCGTCGCCTCAGCTTGCGGCACCGACCGATAGGCATAGAGCAATAGCGCGACGGCTATCGGTGCAACCCCGATGATCGAGAGGATGCCGGTGCGCAGATCGCCGACCAGCCGCCCGTCGACCATCGTTCCAGCCAGATCGGAAATCTGCCCGACCATATAAGGGCCAAAGGACAGGCCGACCAAAGTGGTGCCCAGGAAGAATGCCGCTGTTGCGGTGCCGCGCATTCTGGGGAGCACCAGGTCCTGGGTGGTTGCGGCGGCCGCCCCCAGCGCTGAACTGCCGCATACCCCGGCGGTGAAGCTCATCAGATAGAAGAGCGTTGCATTCTCGGTCGTGAACCCGATCCATATCGGGATAATCGGGGCAACCACGCCGAACATCACCACCAACAGGCGCCCGCCGGGATTACGCGCCCGCAACATGTCAGCAATACGCCCGCCGGTGATCACGCCGATGAAGCCGCTCAGCGCGCCGCTCGCACCCAGGAAAAAGGCGAGCTCTGATTTGGGCAGGCCCAGCACCGTCTCGGCATAAGGCGCCGACCAGAAGGCCAACGCATAGGAGGCCAGCGCGATCAGCCCATAGCCGATGGTGGTGCAGACGAACGCCGGCGTCCCCCAGATCAGGCGATAGGTGGCGGGATCACGCGCGCGCAATGTGCACGCCCAGGAGAAGACGGCGTAAAAGCCCAGGCCGACGGCGGACCATTGCGGCACATTGCCGGTGATGCCGATCATCAGCCGGGCAAAGAGCGCGACCGCGACCGCGACGCCGATGTTGATCGCCAATGCCGCCGCCCCACGCTGCCACGCACCGATCAATGTGAACGGCGGGACGATGGTCGACAGGTCGGTGATGAAGTTGGCAAACGGCGTCGGCGAGCTTGGGCTCACCACCCCGTCCATTGCGCCGCGCACCGGCTCACGCAGGGTCGCCACCCACAGGGCGACAAGCACCCCGGGGATGCCGACCGCCAGAAATGCCGCCTGCCAGCCGACCAGCCCCATTGGTCCGCCGCCCGGATAGGCCGCATTCCACGCCTCGACGATGGCTGCGCCGATAAACAGCGACACGCCGCCGCCCAGATACAGGCCGGAGGAATAGATGGCGAGCGCGGTCGCCCGCTGCCGCTTGGGGAAATAGTCCGAAATCAGTGAGTAAGCGGTTGGGCTGGCGGTCGCTTCACCAATGCCGACGCCCATCCGCGCCAGTGACAGCGTGACCTGGTTCTGGGCAAAGCCCGACGCCGCCGTCATCGTCGACCACAGCGCCAGGCCGATGCTGAGCAGCCGCACCCGGCTCCAATTATCGGCGAGCCGACCCAGCGGGATACCGAACAGCGCATAAAACACCGCAAAGGCTGCGCCACCGAGAAATCCCATATCGGC
>JANOPV010000340.1:0-2628 GCA_031422035.1 Sphingomonas sp.
CCCTTGGCAGCTGCGCTGCCTCCATGCAAAGCGCCGACGCCGAAGAACTGAACCCCGAACAGCTCGCCCTGCTCGACCGCAATCTGGGCGGCAAAGAAGCTGGCGATCCGGTGTCCTGCCTGCCCGCTGGCGGCCAGAATCTGCAAACCATCCGGGTCAGTGACAGCATCCTGCTCTATCGCCAATCCGGCCGCCTCGTTTATCGCAACGACCTGCGCGGCAGCTGCCCCGGCCTCGCCCGCGACAATGACGTGATGGTGTTCCGCACCCATGGCTCCAGCAGTTGCCGCGGCGACATCTTCACCCTGGTGGATCGCGCCAGCGGCATCAACAGCGGTGCGTGCGTGCTGGGCAGCTTTACTCCGTATCGCACACCGAGCGACTGAGGCTTTAAACCAAAAAAATGGGCCGCCCCGAGGGGCGGCCCAGTAAGACCTTGCGGCCTGCTAGGGAGGGAGTGATCCAGGAAACTGGGTCAACATCCTTTTGACAGCTCATGGTAAACAGCGCGTTAACTGCGTTTACGATTATTCGGTGAGCTAGCCGGATCAGCAGGGTGCGCCCTGTGCTAGGCCGTTCAGCACGGCCCGGTGCGGCGCGCCTCAAAAGCATCCGAGAATGGCGCTCCGCCTGCAATGCCCTGCGTATCGATCTGCACCAGCCGGTTGGTTTCGCGCCGGATGGTCGTCCGCCCATGACCCGCCGCCGGGCACGTATAATGCACCGTTACCGAAGCCGCCGCATCGTCGATCACCAGCCGGGAACAGTCACCGCGCGGGTGGCGCAGTTGCAGGAACTGGCGGGCATCGCCCAAACAGATGTTGCGGGTCGTGCCATCGGCACGGTCGCGCACCTGCCACAGGCCGCGCTCAAGCTCGCCGAGCATCGTCAGACCCGGCGCTTGTGCCGCAGCTGGAATAGCCAGTGCTGCCGCAACCATCAGGATCGGCAATGAAGTGGGGAGAGAATATAGTCGTTTCACGTCTTTCACATCCATCTACTGGCGCTCATGTCTTCCAACATTGTGCGCCGGCCGAGTTTCGCCGCGGTTGGCCCGCAGTCGATCAGTGCGTCTCGTTTTAAATACTATTGAATAATGGCATCGAAAGGGCGGTTAAGTCGCCGCCTTGCCACATTTCAGAACGGTCGCCGCTTGGTCCCGTTCGCCCTATCGCGTTGTTATCTGGCAAGTAGCAGGCAAATTATGAACGAAGGCTTGCGCAGGATCGAGCGCGGTCTGCGCGCTGGATCAATGGCTAACCGGCGCCGCCACCGGGTCGATCATGAACTGCCGTGAGCAAAAGGCGCAGTCGACCCGCACCAGCCCGTCATCCTCCGCCATGTCAGTGCGTTCCTCGGCCGGAAACCGCGACAGCACCGTCGCGATATAGGCGGGGTCGCAGCGGCACCCGCGTGACAGGCCTGCACCCGGCAGCACCCGCACTTCGCCCTCATCATGGAACAACCGCCATAAAAGCGCATTCATCGATAGCGCCGGATCGGTCAGCTCGGCCACCGACAGCGTCTGCGCCAACGTCGTCACATGCGTCCAGCGGGGTGTCGCATCCAGCGCGCCCTCGGCCCGGACATGCAGCCGCTCGGCCCCCTCTTCGCCCTCAGGAAGATACTGTATCATCACCCCGCCAGCAATGCACCCGGCGTCGGGGTCGTGCCGCACGGCGGTGCGCACAAAGGTCGGCAATTGTTCGGACTGCCGGAAATAGGCCTCCGCCGCCTCGGACAGATTATGCCCCTCCAACGGGACAATTCCCTGATAGCGTTCATCACTCGCCGCCTGATCAAAGGTGATCGCCATGAACCCCTTGCCGAACAGCGCGAACAGGCTGGGGTCGTCGCCGGCCGCGATCAGCCGCTCCAGATCGAACGACAGATAACCGCGCAATTGCCCATTGATGTAATCACAGACCAATAGCCCGATTGGGCCGCCCTCAGTCTGCGCTTGCAGCGTCAGCTGGCTATCCGCCTGCTTCAGCGTCGCGCCGAGCAGCGCCGTCAGCACCAGCGCCTCGGCCAGCACCCGTTCAGCCACCGGCGGGTAATCGTGCGCCGCCATAATGGTGTTGAGCACCGGCCCCATCCGCACGATCCGGCCACGCGCGTCCTGCTCCGCCAGGACAAAGCCCAGCGGCTGGTCGAAGAAGATTTCGGTCTCAGCCATAGAGTCTTTCATCCCACCAGATCGGCTGGTGCATGGAGTAGGTGATCGTCTTTGCGTCTGGGTGAGCACGATTGATGACGAAATTCTTTTCAATCCGGGCGGGAATAGATGGTACGATCAGCAGCATCGAACGCTGCTCACGATGCCATACATCGCCAAAGGCCTTACACAGGTCGTCCTGTTCGTCAGCCCATCGGGGATGCTCTTCCGGTAAGAACATTTCATAACTGGTGCCATTGGGGATGGTGATCGAAATATAGTGCTGATCAGGCGGCATGATACCGTTCGCATGAACAAGTTTTTCTAGCATCGCCGTCGAATAATGTTCGCTCGCATAAATTACAGGGCTGCGCTCGGTATTCCAGCGGCCAGGGTATAGCCGCGACCCTTCGTCGTCAAAAATTGGGAACTGGCCAAGTGGATCGCCGATCCGGAAACCGGTCAAAACC